>CAWUKP010000282.1:0-3749 GCA_963922975.1 uncultured Spongiivirga sp.
CTGCACGCTGAAGAGGTGACAGCTTGTATAAAGCCTTCCAAGCGACTCATCTGATGCTTTCCTTAAGCCAGCGCTCATCGGAAGCAGTGCAAAAATCATAACTTAGGTTTTTAGTTCTTAACGAAAAGATCATTGCTTACAAACAGACAAAAAAGAATAGCTTTTCAAGTTCTGCCTTTTGGACTTATTCCAGCAATATTCAGTGCGGTTCATGTAATTCTTGAAAAGGGTATACTGGGAAATCATCCTGTATATCCTTCGACGGGAAACCCCTATGATTCGAACATTTTCATATCCTTTTCAACATCCCTATTCATTGGAACTCTTATTGGTTTCTTGGAAGTATCTTATGTGAATAAATGGTTTCAAAAGAGAAGATTTTCGGAAAAAATACTTTTTAAAGCCGCACTGTATACCCTTGCAATAATAATCGCCTCCTTTTTAATTATCAGTATGGGGCATGCAGTTAATCAGCACGTCAGTCCATTTAGTGCAACAGTATGGAATTTTGTCACGTCGTTCTTTGGCAGTTTTGCGTTTTGGAGCATCGTATGTTTCTATTCGCTTGCCATACTCATCAGCCTATTCTACAAAGAAGTAAGTGATAATATGGGGCATGCCGTATCGTTGAACTTTTTCACAGGGAAATACCATCGTCCGAAGGAAGAATTTAGAGTGTTTATGTTTCTCGATATGAAGTCTTCTACGGCACATGCAGAAAAACTTGGGAATATTGTGTATTTCGAAATGCTGAAGGAGTATTACAATGACCTATCTCATCCTATCCTTAAACATGGCGGAGAGATTTATCAGTACGTGGGTGATGAAATTGTCATCTCATGGAAGGCAAAAAAAGACTTTGCACAAAAGGCATTAGATTGTTTTTTTGATATGAAAATCATGTGGCGTAAAAAGTTTGAAAATTATCTCTCCAAGTATGACGTTTCTCCTGAGTTCAAAGCTGGACTACACTTTGGGAAAGTTACTACAGGCGAAATTGGCCATTTAAAAAAAGATATCGTTTTCACAGGAGATACACTAAACACCACAGCGCGTATTCAAAGTTTATGCAATCAATACAATGCAGATTTATTAGGTTCCAATGATTTTGTGAACGAACTAAATCCAAAAAAAATAAACTATGAGTTTATTTCTCTGGGCAATGTTCAACTAAGGGGACGACACAAAGAGATAGAATTATTTAGGATAACAAATCCAACACTGCAGTAATTATAAGTACTTGGATCTCTACGATGCGAAACTAAACGATTCAGATTGGGAACATATATTAATATACGCGATTCACTTGATAACAGATTACTTGAATCAAAATGATAGTTTCTTGGATAACATTGGTCATATCACCACTGGATTTGACGATGGAAATTTAACACGATTGAAATAATAGATACCTAACAAGGCCAACATTCTAATGCTATAGCCGGATGATCAAATCATACTTTCCTACAATTCATTAAATTAGAAGTCAAAACCATGAACTAGCGCAGTACTCGTACATTGTAATTGGTAAAACTCTTATCCGTTGCATAGCGAGCTGCCGAGTAAAATACCCATCAAACCAATCAAAATGCACAAGAATACTTCTTTGATAAGGCTGCTGGGCGTATTTGGGGTCGTGGGTGGATTGGTTCTCTTTGCTGGAGACATGCTTTTCTACTACGACCCGATTAGCACAGATTTCAGAGCCAACATGGGCAAGGCTTCCGATTTTAGAATCATTGCCAGTGCCGTGACAGCTTTGATCGCATCTTGGTTCTACATGTTAGGAGTATTTCAAGTGTATTTCGCTTTTAAACCGAGTAGGACTGAATTAAGAAATTCAGTCGTGATCTGTTTCGGAGCCATCGCCATCGCGTATGGAGTAATTCACGGGGCGTTCGTTTCGATTGCAACCTCTGCAAGATTGGCAACAGAAAACAACCTCAACATGAATGATGCTGTTACACTAGCGGCACAAGCAAACGACACCTTAAGGTTGTTCGTTTATCCATTCTTCGCAATTTTGTCAATTGTATTCATCACGCAAGTCTGGAAAAGAAAAACCCTTTATCCGAGATGGATCATCCTATTCTTTCCACTTATTCCATTTTTGATTCAAGGGCTTATTTGTCAGAACCTTAACGGAAGCTTGCATACCATAATCTGCGGCGGATATTTAAATATCATACTCATCCTCTTTTTTGCAGCATCCACCATAGCATTGTGGAATGCCAAAGCGCACGACGCAACAAAAACTAAATAACACCTATCACACAACGCTTGATATTTGAAACCCACATACTTGAAAAACCGCTAATAGATTATGTAGAATCTATTTTCTACTACAAAGGCTTCAAGCCTGATCATTCTATTGAGCGCGTGGTGCCTACAGGACACCTATTCATCATCATGGAACTGGATGGTTTTGAATATCACACCTTCGATAGTGCCACATTAAAACCCAACGGAACCTTCACAAAAGCATGGATTTCAGGAATACACAAAGACTATCTTTCCATTTCAGCACACCAAGACTCTGAAATGTTAGTTATTCAATTCAAAACCAAAGGCGCCTATCCGTTTATAAAGATTCCCATCAACGAATTGAATGATAAAGTGATTCCTGCTGAAGAAATCTTCGGAAACGAAATTTTGGCATTGCGAACTCGCATTCTTAAGGGAAAGGATAGCGCCACTAAGTTTGCTGTTGTTCAGAAGTGGTTATTAGACCGATTTGAAGCGCAACTGTCGCCACCAACAGAAATTATAGCTATCCTCGAGCAAATGCAATCGAAGCCCGTTTCTGATAGTAAAGACATCATTACTTCGTATGCCAATTCACAAAAACATCTCATACATCAGTTCAAAAAGTACTTTGGCTTAACACCTAAAGTGTTTCACAGGGTTTTCAGATTCAATCAAATCCTGAAGCAGATTCAAAATAAAGAACCCTTGAAATGGACAGACATTGCCTATGAATTTGGGTATTCCGATCAGTCGCATTTCATCAAGGAATTCAAAGAGTTTTCAGGGTTCAACCCACAAGAATACCTCCGGTCCGATTTTCACAAAGAAGAGCCTAATTTCTTTCCGCTAGACCGTAAAGGTTAATTTTTTACAATCTAGCCTACTCCATTATTTCATAATTTGTGCTTTCATCTAACTTGCACCTATGAAACGACTCTTTCTTTACACCTTGTTTTTAGCTCTGCCTTTCTTTGTGATAGGACAATCAACAGATCAATCAATCCAAAAGAGAATTACATCGGTAGTCGATTCTTCGGATGTCAGCAATATGATTTTGAAGCAAACCTTTGTGGTCAATGCTCCTTTGGATGCCGTTTGGAAGGCGTATACAACGAAAAAAGGTTGGGAAAGTTGGGCTACCGCCATTGCCGAAATAGATTTTAAAGTCAATGGCCTGATCAAAACCAATTACAACAAAGAAGGAATAATTGGGGATGACGCTACGATTACACTTCACATCCTCAATTTTGTACCCAAACGTATGTTAACGCTGCAAGCAGAGCTGACAAAGAACTTTCCTGAATTTATGAAAGCTGATGAAAAAGACCTGTACAACGTGATTCTTTTTGAAGAAGTAAGTCCTGCGGAAACTTCCGTAACCTCCTTCGGTATTGGTTATAAAAAGAATGAAAAATACCTATCGTTGATGAAGTTTTTTATTCAAGGGAATGAGCAGTCGTATCTCAATTTAATCTCCTATTTGAAACCGGAAAACCAAGCGT
>CAWUKP010000283.1:0-3738 GCA_963922975.1 uncultured Spongiivirga sp.
TGTTTGAAAGTCGTCTATTTTTCGTAGATAAGTTAATCGATATGGGGGCGAAAATCATCCTTTGTGATCCACACCGTGCTACCGTGATCGGTCATGACTTCACTTCGCAATTGAAGGCCACGACCATGGTTTCACCAGACATCCGTGCTGGAATCTCCCTGTTGATTGCGGCACTTTCCGCGAAGGGAACTTCCACGATACACAATATCGAGCAAATCGACCGTGGTTACGAGCGCATAGATGAACGCTTGCGTGCCATTGGCGCGAAGATTGTTCGGGTATAAAACTAGCTTACTCCTTGTTCCAATCAATAGGCGGTGGACCTTCGGGAACCATGGCCTCATAAACAGTTGCGCCTTTTCGTTCTTTGTACTCGGCCTTTACTTCTTCTACAAGCTTTGGATTTTCAAAGAGATCAACCATCGTCATCCCCATGGCCTTGGAAGCGTATAACATGCCTTTGTGACCGATCGACATGCCACCACAGGCCACTACCGCCCAGGAGTGCCAGGGTGTATCTTTAGGTGCAGTGGTTACGCTGAGGTTGATATTCGCCACATTCCAGCTTACATCGCCTACATCGGTAGAACCACCACCCGGATGCTCTTTGGTTGCCTCTAAGGGTTTAATAGTACTATCCATGCCTATTTGAGGCTTTCCAGTAACCTCTTGAATCTTCTTGCCAAAGGCAATTTCTTCAGGGGTGTAGGCGATATCACCTAATAATTCCAGATTCTGCTGCATGATTTCTCCGCCAGCGCGGTTTACCAAAACCTCATAAATTCCTGAGATCAAGGAAACCTTATACTCCACATTTGCCATGATGGCTGCACCTTCTGCCATGGCTTTCACGCGCTCATACACGGGTACCATGCCTTCGCGCTTCGTATCTCGCACACGCACCCATAATTTGGAATAATCAGGAACCACATTCACTACCTGACCACCATCTTGAATGTGATAGTGAATACGAACCGTAGGCTTCACATGCTCGCGATAGTAATTGATACCAGTGGTGTAGAGTTCCAAGGCATCGGAGGCACTGCGACCATTCCATGGATCTGCTGAAGCGTGTGCCGCTTGCCCGAAAAACTCCACTTTGAAATCGATTAACGCCAACGAACTTTGCACATCCGCTTGTGTTTTGGCAGAAGGATGCCAACTCAAATTCACATCGACATCATCCCATAAGCCTTCTCGAACCATCCAAATCTTTCCAAAAAACTTTTCTTCCGCAGGTGTTCCGAAGAATTTAATCGTGCCTTTCAATTCTCCACTTTCAATAAGTTCTTTGATAGCAATGGCGGCTCCCAGACTTCCTGTGCCGAAAAGGTTATGACCACAACCGTGGCCATTGGCTCCTTTGTTAAGCGGCTCTTTGGTGGGCTGCGCTTTTTGTGATATGCCTGGAAGGGCGTCAAATTCACCTAAAACACTAATGACGGGACTTCCAGAACCATAAGTAGCTACGAAAGCGGTGGGCATTCCTGCCACACCACGTTCAACGGTGAAGCCATTCTTTTCGGCGTATTGAGCCAACAATTCTGCAGACTTACTCTCTAGAAAAGCTTCCTCGGCTAACGCCCAGATATTGTCACTTAAGGCTGTAAGCTCTTTTTCATGTTTTTCAATAGAAGTGAGAATGGCCTTTTTGTTTTTAGTAATCTTTTGAGCTTGACAATGAAGGCTTAGTAGTAGTATCAATGCTAAGGTGAGAATTCGCATGACAGTGTGGTTTATGGTTAGCAGTGTGTTGCGCCACAAGAGCGCTCTCTAAAGATACAATGATTTTGGAATTGCGTCTTAGCGCTTAGAGACCTTGTTATTGGAAATGTGCCGCTGGCGTGAACATTTGAAGCGGTCTACTTCGTCCGTGCGTTTGCTGCGATGTTTGGTCTTACGCCCTTGTACCCGAGCTCTCCACATTCTAAAACTACTGGGTTTCATTTCGCGACGCATGAGGGTGATCACCTCTTGTTCTTTCAATCCAAATTGATCCGTAATGGCATCAAAGGGTGTCCGATCTTCCCAGGCCATTTCAATGATGCGGTCAATATCTCTTTCTGTGAAGTCTTTCATCAGTCAAAATTATTACGGTTGGGCATGGTGTGCATGGCCAGAATTCGTTTACTTTCCTTGCGAACAAGAGGATTCTTTTGCATTCCCCATAGGATGTCGCTCGCCCTTTTCCTTACTTTTTCCAACTCTACGATGCGCTCGGGATAGTTTTCACCGAGTGTGAAATTCTGGAATTGTTGTTCAAGGGGTGTCATCTTCCAAGGTTCGTGAATGAATTCAACAGGCAAACCACTGAGTTCTGGAACCCACCTCTTGATGAATATACCCTCGGGGTCGTGATCTAGACTATTTTTTACTGGGTTGTAAATACGCAACATATTGATCCCAGTTTCGCCTGCCTGCATTTGCAATTGCGGGTAGTGAATACCGGGCTCAAAATCTAACCACATTTGCGCCAGATGATGCGCGCACGATTGCCAGGGTTGCCAAAGATGGTGGGTGAAGAACGACACAATCATGGCACGCATTCTAAAGTTGAGGTATCCCGTTTCGCGTAAACAGCGCATGGCTGCATCTACTAGTGGAAAGCCAGTCTTTCCTTCTTCCCAAGCGGTGATGTAGGATGGGTTTAGGGGTTTATTTAAGTGCTGAAATCCTCGATTGACGCTTTGAAACTCCATACTGCATTCCATTTCAAATTTTTGAGTGAAATGTGCCTGCCATCGCAGTCTTGAAGTAAAGGCATTCAATTGAAACTTTGACTTCCCAAGAGCCTTCTCTTCTTGGGCTCGTTGCCAAACTTGACGAACCGAGAGATTCCCCCATGCAAGATAGGGTGAGAGCCTGCTGCAAGAACTGCGAGATAGTGATGGTTTCGAAATATGTTTTTGATACGTTTTAAACCGCTCATGGAAAAAACTTTTCAGGTATTTTTCGCCCATGGTGGGGCCACCCTTTTGAAATGGTGTCGATTCATCGGTTTCAAGAAAAACTTGATTCCAATGTACTTCTTGCATTGCTTTGATCTGGGAAATTTCAACAAAGTCGTTCTTTTTAGGATCGAAGGCTAACTGTGGACTCTTCATGTAGGCCGTCCAATCGTTGCGCCATGATTTTCGGTCTTTTCTTCCTCGGAAAACACCATTGTTTACATTTTCTTGCCATTCGATCTTGTAATTACGGCAAAAGCGTTTCACCTCTTTATCGCGGTCAAATGTAAGGTCAATGCCCGTTTCTTGGTGTGAAAACAAGCGCCGTAGATTGAAATGTTGTTGCAGTGTTTTCAGCACTGGGATGACTTCACCTTCAGCAGCCAAAATACAGGTATTATAGGCTGTAAGTTGGCTGTTGAGGTCTTGAAGGGATTGTTTGACGAAATTAAAATGCCGTTGACTGTAATGCGGATCTTCCTGCAGGCTTTTCTCGAAAACATAAAGCATGAGCACTCGTTTTCCTGCACGGAGCGCATTGAAGATCGCTTCGTTGTCTTGCAAACGAAGGTCTCGTTTCAGCCAAACGACGCTTATATCTTCCAACTCAAAATTCATCTGGGTGTTCAATCACTTTAAACGCACGCTCTTTGATAGCCTTCAGCTCCTCATTCGGAATTTTACCCAGTAAATTCATCATCATGGCCATGCGATTGTTGTTTTTGAAATGCGAACGCTTTTCGTCCAGGAAATTCCAATACAGGCTATTAAACGGACAGGCGTCATCGCC
>CAWUKP010000284.1:0-3724 GCA_963922975.1 uncultured Spongiivirga sp.
TTTACGCCAATGCCACAATTCTGGGTGGAGATACCGTTATTGGCGCTAATAGTGTTATTGGGGGAAACGCCTGGCTTACCAGCTCGGTACCACCCAACTCTATCGTGTATCACGAACCTGAGATCAACATCAAAAGCAATTTAGATGTCAAACCATAAGCTACTGGATCTTATTGGCAATACACCATTGGTAAAGTCCCAGCGTTTGAATACCAATCCCAAGGTTACCCTCTATTTTAAACTGGAAGGACATAATCCTGGTGGTAGCGTAAAAGACCGTGCGGCCTACAACATGATTCATGCTGCACTGCAACGTGGTGACATCAACACACAAAGCAAGCTCATCGAAGCGACCAGTGGCAATACTGGAATCGCCTTGGCAATGATTGCAGGTGTTTTCGGTCTGAATATTGAATTGGTCATGCCTGAAACGGCCACGAAGGAGCGTGTACAAACCATGGAAGCCTACGGGGCTCAAGTAACGCTGCATCCGGATGGTATTGAAGGCGCCCGTGATTATGCGGAAGAAAAAGTGCAAAATGAAGGGTATTTTATGTTGAATCAATTTGCCAATCACGATAATTGGAAAGCACATTACAAAACGACGGGGCCAGAGGTTTGGAACGATACCCAAGGAACCGTAACTCATTTTGTGTCTTCCATGGGAACTACGGGTACCATTATGGGTACTTCCACCTATTTGAAAGAACAAAATCGAGGCATCCAAATTATCGGGGCACAACCCACTGATGGTTCAAGCATTCCTGGTATCCGAAAATGGCCCAAAGAATATTTGCCAAAAATTTTTGATCGTGAAAAGGTAGATCGCATTGAAGAAGTGAGTACGGAACACGCCATCGCCATGACCAAACGTTTGGCCAAGGAAGAAGGCATCTTTGCAGGCATGAGTAGTGGTGGCGCGGCAACCATCGCACTGCGCATCGCGGAAGAATTAGATCAAGGCGTCATTGTTTCTATCGTATGTGATCGTGGTGACCGCTACTTATCGTCAGATTTGTTTGCTTGAAGTTCCTGTAAAAGTTGCTCCGTGCTTACGATCTTGGCGAATTCTTTCGCTAGATTGGCTATGGCCACCTGATGTACCATTTCTGCTTGAATACTTTCCCCATTCATAGCTTTTTTTGCGAAAGCGGCCGTAGCGTCGTGCGCTAAGGTGATACGAAACCCAAGATTACTTCCTACGCGAACTGTGGAAGAAACACAGTGTTCTGTGGTAAGACCAGCCACTACCAAATGATGGATACCTCTTTTTGTCAGTATCGCTTGCAATTGAGTACTGGTGAAGGCATTGTTTACAGATTTCTCGATCAGCATCTCCCCTTCTATGGGCTGCACAGCCTCTTTGAGATCGTTACTAGGTTTTCCTTTGTATAAAGGCGAAGCAGGGTTTGTGGAATTGTGTTTTACATGAAAAACTGGCCATTGCTGTTGGCGCCAAAAGCGGAGAAGCCGAGCAGCATTTTCTTCAGCTTGAGGATTGTTGCGTTCGCCACCATAGTATTCCCAATCGTCCAATCCTTTCTGTATGTCAACCAACAATAAAGCGATTTGGCTCATGACGTTTCCTCTTTTGTAAACTGAATATGGTGAAGCACCAAACCTGAAGCGGGTGCGATATAGTCAATGGCTACGGTTGAATGAGGTTGTAAGCTGGCTTTGAGATCATCTAGTGACAATTCATCCTTTCCCAAAGAAACCAGCGCACCCATCATCTTACGAATCTGCTGGCGCATAAATCCTTTTCCGCGGACTTCCAAAACATAGGTGTCTTCTGGAAAAAAGCTTGCTTGATATAGATCATTTTTACGCAGCTCACAAAAGTCGATTTTACGGTCAAACTGCATATGCTCAGAGGGTCGTACTGTGAAAGCTTTAAAATAATGCATACCCTCATACAGCTTGGCTCCTATTTGCATCAACTCAATGTCCAGATCGCTTTGGAAGTTACTCATGATACTGGCGCAGAACGGATGGAACTTAGCTCCGACGGCAAAGAGATACACATAAGTTTTGGAAACCACATCGTGAATGATATTAAAGTCTTCATCCACGGGCCGTACAGCTAGCGCTCGTATGTCCATGGGTAGGTTCTGGTTGAAACATTCCAGAAAGTTGGGCAGATTCTTTAGTTCTTTGTCGATAAACAACTCAAAAGCAGCACTTTCCGCAGATACCATGGCGTCTGTTCTTCCTGCACCTAACACTTTAAATTTTACCTCTTCCCCCTCGAAAACATAACGTAAGGTATTCTGAATCATGCCCTCCACAGTTTTTAATCCTGGCTGTTTTTGCCAACCGTGGAAGCGAAAACCCAAATATTGTATTGTAATGTGGTAGAAAAACTTTTGCTCGAACACGCTAAAAATTGCTTGGAAGTATTATTTTTAAGAAAATTACTCAAAAAATATGAAGAAACTATTACTTGCTTTCGTTGCCCTTTCCTTTTTACATACCGTTTCCTCCCAAACGCTATTTTCTTCAGCTTTTTCCGCAGATGGGACGGCTAACGGACAAATTGTAATCGTCGGTAACGAGTTGTACTCGGCTATGTTAACTAGCTCAAATGTATCAAAGATTGATCTCAATTCACCTAATACCTCTCAGAGAGTCGCTAACAATGTATCTGATGTCACATTTATAGCTCCTTGGAGTCTTGTTCATGATAATGCTACAAATATCCTTTATGCGGGAGGATTTGATGTTATATATTCCATCGGTCTAAACGCCACTCTCCCAGTGCAAAATCCACCTAATATTGCGAATCCTAGAGGTATTGTAAGAGGCATGTCAATACAAGGAAATTTGCTTTATTATTCGGAGAGTACGGAGGAAAGTATTTCCACAATAGACAAGACAGTTGGGGCCGCAAGTGCACAAGAGATTCATGCTGCACCAGATGGTTGCGTAGGCGATTTTGTAATCTACAATGGATTCATATATTACGCCGGAGGCGTAAACGGCTCAGGAGCAAGTTGTTTGGCGGACATCTATCGAATCGATCTAAGCAACTTATCAGCCCCAAGAGAAATGATAGCAAGTGGTCCTGGCGACGCCATTCAAGAACTACACTTAGTCAACAATTATTTATATGCTGCAGTCGAAGGAGGAACCAATCCTATTCTCAGATTAGATTTGAACAATCCTCTGACTGGATTCTCCATGGTGGTAGAATTGCCAAATGCTTCTCTGGGTTTAGCCAATGTCGGAAGCACTTTTTATGCGGGTCAGAATCCTGTGAATATTCTCACCTTTCAAGATCCCGTTTTGAATACCGAATCCTTTCAACTTGACGAATTCAGCATTGGCCCCAATCCTGCACAAGAATTTTTGCACGTGCAGTCGGCTACTGTTTCTACCAATCTAGAAGCGCTTCAACTTGAAATTATCGACGCTACGGGTAGGCTGATTGTCCAACCAGTCATGCGCAACACAGTGATTAACGTAAGTCAACTGGCACAAGGTATGTACTTCCTAAAAATGCTTGATCCAGGCTCTGGTAAGCAGCAAACGCTTACTTTCTTTAAGGAATAAAAAATAGAAGTATCGCTGCTTTCAAAGATTTCGTTAATGCTTCAGCCCTACTGTCGTTGCAATCTATTCCTTGGATGCGGGCGTTTGACACCTCTTCCAAAAAGAAAACTCAAGAAATTGATATGCCGCCGGCGTCTGGTATGCGCTTAGGACATTTTGCTGAAGAACTATTT
>CAWUKP010000285.1:0-3718 GCA_963922975.1 uncultured Spongiivirga sp.
ATTTCTTTCCACGAAAGTGGTGATGTAGTGTTGTATCCTATGTTTGCAGAGAACCGCCGCGCGGAGCGAAGGATGGACATTCTCGATATGCTAGAGGAAAAGGGCTTCCATATCGAAAACATCATCGATTATACGTCGGCAGAAGCTGAAGATTTGTTTTTGGAAAGTACTGGAAGTCTCATCATGGATCGCCCGAATCAAAAGGTATATTGCGCCCTTTCGCCTCGTGCTGATGAAGATTTACTCATCGAATTCTGTGAGGATTTTGAATGCCTACCCATCATTTTCACCGCCTATCAAACGGTGGATGGCGACCGACTACCCATTTACCACACCAATGTGATGATGTGTTTGGGCGAAGACTTTGCAGTGATTTGCCTTGAATGTATCGACGACAAGAAAGAACGCAAGAGTGTGGTGAACCATCTGAAAGCTGATAACAAAGAAATCATCGCGATCACGGAGCAGCAAGTCACTCAATTCGCCGGAAACATGATTCAGGTAGAAGGTATGGGAGGAAAGAAACTTTTGGCCATGAGTACCTCAGCCTACGAAGCGCTCACGGCTGCACAACTCAAAGCTATTGAGAAACACGCACAAATCGTTCACAGTCCGTTGGATACCATTGAAGCTTGCGGTGGCGGCAGCGCCCGTTGCATGATGGCGGAAGTATTTCTTCCAAGGAAATAGGTGCTGCATATAGATGATCCCAGCAACGGTCTTTTCCAACAGAATAGACTTAGCAAAGCACTGGAATCCAGAAATGTAGTGACGCAGTGTTTGCTAGGCGGTTTCAACGAAGTTGAAAAATTCCTTTGGAAAAGTGTCTTTTTCTTTGATTCGTTTCTTTTGGACAAGCAAAAGAAATGAATGTGCACTGATTCGATTTAGGAAGAACTCACTATATTGAAGATAAGATGTTATCAAAAAAGACCAAATACGGCCTCAAAGCCATGACCTATATTGCGCGTAAGCAGTCAGACACACCTATTTTGATCTCTGAAATTGCACGTGAAGAAAACATCTCAAAGAAGTTTCTTGAGACCATTCTACTGCAATTAAAAAATCATGGCTTTCTCAGTTCCAAAAAAGGAAAAGGCGGCGGTTATTACATGATTAAAAACCCCAGGGAGGTCACTCTTGCTTCTTTGATCCGTATTCTAGAAGGTCCTATTGCCATGTTGCCCTGTGTCAGCCTGAATTTCTATGAGAAATGCGACGATTGCGTAAGTGAAGAGACCTGTTCTCTCAACAAACTAATGGTTCAGGTTCGCGATAGCACCTTGTCCATTTTGGAAAAACAAACACTACACGATTTAACATTCGGCGGCTAGTCTCAAAACCGATACGTTAGACTTCCTTTTAAGAAGAAGGGCGTACCCGGCGTAAAGTGAATCTCTTCCACGGGCGTCAATTCGTTTTGCAATCTTGATTCGGTAGCAAACTGCGTTTCGTTCCAATCCGTATCCAACAGATTTTGTATTTCTAGACCGATACTAAAGCGTTCCCAATCCATGCCTAAGTTCAAATCAAATACTGTGTAGCCTTCAGCTATAATGCTGTTATCTTCGTTTGCTGGACGATCTTTGATATAACGACCATTTAGTCCTGCATAGAAACCTGAGCGATGTTTATAATTAAGACCGCTGGTTATGGTTAGGTCTGGTGCAAGCGGAATAAAATCTTCTCCATCTGGTGCTTCGGTAGATCTCGCATGGGCATAGTTGGCATCCAAGTTCAAGAACAGTTGGGGAAGTGGCTCGTAGCGAATTCCCAAATCAATTCCGCGTCTTCGCGTTTTACCACTGGGTTCTACGATGCCTGCATCCCCTACGTAGACAAACTCTTGTTCCAAAAATAAGTGCCAGAATGCTGTGTTGACCACTAGTTTGGGAAGTGGTTTCCAAATCAGTCCTAGATCATATCCGTAGGCAGCTGGCAAGATATCTTCACCTTGTTGGGCGACAACCACGCGCGTATCGTTGGAATGAAATCCCTTTCCCGCTTTGGCAAAGAGTTGCACACTTTCAGACGGTTGATACAAAACCTTCAGGCGCGGACTCACAATCGACTTTGTCAAAGACTTTGTTTCGTAAGTCGGTAGTAGCTTATCGACATACTGAAAGTCGAAATAATCCAATCGCACCGATGGGTTCAGACGCCACTTCCCCCAATTCAAATCTGCAGACAGGTAGGCACTGAAATTGGTCTCATTAATGTCTCCAAATTGAATACGTTCAAGCGTTGTTTGCCGATTCAAGCTTCTAGAAAGTTCGTTGTCCGTGCTTCGGTCATTTCTTAGGGAAATACCCGCCTCCCAAATACCATCGAAGGAAGGTGTTTCAAAGGGGCGTTTATACTCGCTGGAAAGCCCAAAAATATGCCGTGATTCTTTTTGACGTATCTGATCGCCATTCTCAGGATCTTCCAAGAAAAAAGTAAAGTTGGAGTATAGCTCAAAATCGTAATGACTGTAAAATACTCGGTTCTTTAAGGAAGCACTATTGTTCAAAAAAGTATTGTAATTGATCAGTACATTACTGCGCTGCGTAGTACCGCCTTCCGTGTCGTCAATGGCTCCAAAACGTGTAATTTGTCTGCTATCTACGGCGCGTTGCGGAATTTGCCCTGAAGCATCCCATGTGCTCGTAAAGTGCGAAAGCGTAATACCGAGTTGATCGGCCTCCGTCAGTTGTGTGGTATATTTTCCAAAGAGATTCAAACGAGAAAAGTTCTGCGGACTTTCAAAAGATCCATCCGTTTTAAGATACTCACTGGCCACATAACTTTGTTGGGTTGCGTTATCGACTAGCTGGAACATCCCCAATAAGCGTTGCGTATTGAATTCACCTGTTTCCAGTTTCAATAGGCTTTGATTCAAACTTCTTTTCGTGTTGAAGTTCACATAACCTGCCGTGTTGAAATTCCCTTCGCTTCCTTCATAGGGCCCTTTGCCGTAATCGATAGCTTCTAAGGTTTCTGGGATTAAAAAGTGCAAATCCGAATACCCCTGCCCGTGTGCGTGCGAGACCATATTAACAGGAAGTCCATCGGCACTAATGGCGACGTCGGTGCCGTGATCGATATCAAAACCTCGTAAAAAAATCTGTTCGGCTTTGCCGCCACCAGCATGTTGTCCAATAAACAATCCCGGCACCTGTTTCAAAATGTCTTGCGAGGAATTGATGGGTTGTGTTTGGATATCAACTTCAGCCACTAATTTAAGCGCATCAATATGAGGAGCAATAATAACCTCTTCCAATGAAATCGCCTTTTCGGTTAAGATGAACTCCAAAGACTGTTGTGGGTTTCGAATAATATGTGTTTTCGTCTCATAGCCCAAATGAGTGATCTTTAGCGTATCTCCTTGCCGAACGCTCAAGGTGAATTGTCCTAAATCGTCACTGTGGGTATGGTCTAGTTGTGTTTGGTTGAAAATCTGAGCTTCCGCAATCGGCCGGGCTTCCTGATCCGTTATGATGCCTTGCAGTGTCTGTGCGACAGACAGCTGGACGCAAAGTAATAAACAAATAAAAAACAGCAATCGTTTGTTCATATCGAGGTATAGAATGGTTACTTGCGGATATGAACGTAATTTTTGGAAAGAGGGTTTTCTTTTTCTCCATAAAGACAACCAATGAAAAAATAGGGAGAACAAATCATCACCCTTTCAAGCGAGCATTTATTGTCGTATTTTTAAGAGAATCAAAACTTTAAA
>CAWUKP010000286.1:0-3714 GCA_963922975.1 uncultured Spongiivirga sp.
TGACGCGGTTGGAAATATACACGATGTCCTTACCGCGTTGTTCATAAAGATTACTCAGCTCTTCAACCAGGCCCTTGGCATGATCTTCCCAATTGAAGACAATGTCTTTTTTGATTTCAGCAATCACGAACGTTTCAAACAGGAAAAAATCACCAAAGGGATAATTGAGTTCCTGAAAAGCTTCATTGAAATATGGGGAATTTCTGATGCTGCTCATTACTTAGTTGGTCTTTTAACATGTCGAATGTACAATCTGTAACGCAAGTTCCCCTGTTGTATCGGTCGAATGCAGTATTTCTTCGTTAAAACCAACAAAAAGAGCGGTCTAGCCTAAAACAATCCGTGAATTTCGGCGTCTACTTTGTTGATCACTTCTCCCAAATCCTCAGGGTTATCCACAAAATCAAGGCGGTCTACGTCGATTACCAAGAGTTTTCCCTTGTCGTATCCATGAATCCAAGCTTCGTAACGTTCGTTCAGTCGGCTTAAATAATCGATACTGATGGAGTTTTCATATTCGCGACCGCGACGGTGAATTTGTGCTACCAAATTCGCAATATCGCTACGCAAATAGATCAGAAGGTCTGGCGGTTGTACTAAGGACTCCATCAAATTGAACAGCGAGCTGTAATTCTCGAAGTCGCGATTGGTCATCAGACCCATAGCGTGTAAGTTGGGGGCAAAAATGTGCGCATCTTCATAGATCGTTCGATCTTGAATGATCTTCTTGCCACTTTTTCGTATTTCAAGAATCTGTCGAAATCGACTATTTAAAAAATAGATCTGCAAGTTGAAGCTCCAACGCTCCATCTTGGTGTAAAAATCGTCTAAATAAGGATTGTCAACAACATCTTCAAATTGGGCTTCCCAGCGGTAATGCTTAGACAAAAGCTTGGTAAGTGTGGTCTTTCCGGCACCAATGTTTCCGGCAATGGCTACATGCATGAGTCAGTCTTCTTTATTGGGTTGCTGCCAGCGAAAAGTGTGCAGCGAACTTTGGGAATAAATATACAAGGTTTCCCCTGAAATCTGCAATTCATCGATAGGCTTTTTGGGTAACAAGACGCTTTCTGGTTGTTCTGTTTTCGGATTGAAAATAACAAGGCGGTCTTGATCAAATGCCATGAGCTTGTTGTTGTCTTGAGTCAACCTCATAAAACCCTCATTGGACCAAGTGTGCAATAAACTTCCGTAAATATTGAAGTGATATAAATGGTCTTCGGTTAGTACCCAGCAGAAATTGTAATTGCTCACCATGTCGATCACCTTCTCTTGGATAGGTTGATTGATCGGTGTGGAGCGCTGTCGTTGCCAATCGAACACTTCAAGTTGTTGAGTATTTTCATCATAAATCCACAAACTTTTGTCAATGGCAGTTCTAGCAAATAGTACGTTCCTGAAAGGTTGTGTGGTGTTGAAATCTACCTTGTTAATTTCATTGAGTGTGTTATCTAATTGAACCACTGTATTGAAGTCGCGGTAGAAAAGTGTGATTTCCAGAGGATTGAGAAGATCCACGGAAGTGAGTTCGCCCAACTGCACATTCTTGTACTCATAATAGTCACCACCCTGTTGTTTGAACAACACATTGTTCTCGATGTAGTAACTGCTTCCAAAAGAATCGACACCTACAAAACGCTCAGCATCAATTAAGAGGCTATCAACCATGGAAACTTGATATTCCTGACTCCATAGGAGAGCAGGTAATAGCAATAACGAAAAAAGTGCTTTCATCAGAGAAGCAAAGTACAAAAATAAGGCCAAAAAGTCTGGCTAAATCAACCTAGAGAATTTGAGTAATCTTATAGGTGTGATTGCCAAAGGTAAAGCGATCTCCTGCTTTCAAACCTTTCATCACGGCATAGATGGGCGCCTGATCCGAAATGCCCACAAAACGCAATCCGTTATGTGTAAAGGTCGGTGAAGCCACACCGATCACAAAACCGATATCTTGAGTGATGACGACACTTCCCACCGAAATGGTATCATGAACATCGAGCGGCATCTTTTCCAATTTTTTCAACTCTCTACGGGCTTTCTCGATCCGAACTTCTAAATCGTGGGCCGATTGTCCCCATTCATCTTGGTGTGAGAAATCTTCGGGGTCTAAGGTATCTTCTTCATCTAAATCCATACTGCTTTTGTAACTATCCTGCATGGTTGTGAGCTCCTCGATCAATTGCTGTTCGAGTTCAATTAAATGCGCTTTTAAAGCTTTTTTGGTCAGCATGATCCTAATTTTTATTCAAGATAGGTGGTATGCAGGAAGAAGAGGATGATAATTGTCAGTTGAAATGCTGTAATTCCCTTTCCATTATCAAAAACAATTTTCCTATTTTTGCCCTTTCATTGTGAAAAGAGGAAAGATTTGACTGATTGCAACCTCCCAAAAAAATGCTAAAGCAGTATGCGCTGAAAACTACATCCAGCCTTCTGTTAGCTTCCCGTTGCCTTCTCGTCAAACCCAAACATATTGAACGACTATGGCCTATTTTTTTACTTCAGAATCTGTCAGCGAAGGACACCCAGATAAGGTGGCTGACCAAATCAGTGATGCACTTCTAGATCATTTCTTAGCATTTGATCCCGAAAGCAAGGTAGCGTGTGAAACCTTGGTGACTACCGGACAAGTAGTGTTGGCTGGGGAGGTCAAAAGTGACACCTATTTAGACGTCCAAAATATCGCACGAGATGTGATCAATAGAATAGGGTATACCAAAGGGGAATATCAATTCAGTGGTGATTCTTGTGGGGTGATTTCTTTGATTCACGAGCAATCGCAAGACATCAATCAAGGGGTGGACCGAGCTACCAAAGAAGAACAAGGTGCCGGCGATCAAGGGATGATGTTTGGCTATGCCACCAAAGAAACTGAAAACTACATGCCTCTGGCTTTGCATATTTCACACACCATTTTGCAAACCCTAGCGGAGTTGCGCCATGAAGGTGATGAAATCAAGTATTTACGGCCAGATGCCAAGGCACAAGTAACCATTGAGTACGATAACGACAACGTGCCGCAGCGTATCGTTACTATTGTTATCTCCACACAGCATGACGACTTCGATACGGAAGAAACAATGTTGACAAAGATCAAGCAAGACCTTAAGCAAATTTTAATGCCCAAAGTGATTGCTAAGCTTCCTAACGAAACCCAGCAACTGTTTGACGATCAGATTCAATATCACATCAATCCAACAGGTAAATTTGTCATCGGCGGACCCCACGGCGATACGGGCCTTACGGGCCGAAAGATTATTGTTGATACCTATGGCGGGAAAGGAGCGCACGGTGGAGGTGCTTTCAGTGGTAAGGATCCGAGTAAAGTAGATCGTAGCGCAGCCTATGCAGCAAGACATATCGCGAAGAATTTAGTGGCTGCAGGGGTTGCCGACGAAGCTTTGGTGCAAGTTAGCTACGCCATCGGTGTGGTAGAGCCCACCTCTATTTTTATTGATACCTACGGAACTTCTAAAGTGAATATGAGTGATGGGGAGATTGCAAAAATTGTGGCCAAGTTATTCGACATGCGACCCTTTGCCATCGAAGAACGCCTGAAATTGCGCAATCCCATCTATGAAGAAACAGCTGCCTATGGCCACATGGGTAAAGAACCCAGAACGGTAACAAAGGTGTTTGAATCACCTTATAACGGCCGAGTTGAGAAGGAAGTAGAGCTTTTCACCTGGGAGAAACTGGATTTTGTTCCACAGA
>CAWUKP010000287.1:0-3703 GCA_963922975.1 uncultured Spongiivirga sp.
AAGGCGTGGAAGTTTTCGGCCGGGACCGAAAGCTGTCCATTAATGCCTTCTTTGGCCACGTAGATACGACCTAGTACGTCAAGTTTGTTCCAAGTAATAAAGAGGTGGTTTCTGAGAATCTCAGGATTTCCGATGTGTGCATATTGGTAGAAAGAGAGCGTAAGGCGGTCTTTACCGGCTTCTTCGATCAAGGCTGCTCTTTCCTTTGCACTTAAGGTATTGTACAGTTGCATCCTATACGAATGTTTAAGTGTTGAAAAGGTTGAATTTTCGGCAAAGGTAGGGTTTTCGGAGACATAATGTGAAATTGTTGTTTTACCAAGGCCGAAACGGTCTTAAGATTGCTAATTTTACTATTCTTAAGTATATTATAAGAGAGGCCTAATGAAACTCTTACTTCAAACTTATGTTATTATTTTTCTAGCGACTGGTTTTACAAGCTGTAAACTTGCTTCTGAAGATTCTCTGACTCTTCAATTGATGGGTGTTTGGGATTACAAAGACTCCCCAGGTCAACAATTTGAATTTACCAAGGATCATAAGGCATATATTTATTTTGAGGGAAATGTGATCGCAGAATTGAATTACACGCTCCGCGAAGAAATTGCCCCTAATAATATTATGCATACAATTATAGAGTTTCAAGATGTCGCGGATGGGATGTCGTTTTCAAGTGAAATAAATGCCATGGATACCAATTATTTGGTTTTAGAATCCAAGGAAGGCTTTGGAGATAAGCTTTTGTACTTAACTAGGGCAATTAAAAAATAAAAGAGCTTCCGTTCCCGTGAAGCTCTTTTACTGACCAGCTCGTTACTAGCGTACCGTAATATTCCATCTTTCATAGCAACCAAAATCCTAGTCAACGCACTAGCCACCACTGCGCACCTCGGCACTAAAAAAGTGACCTAACCAAGATGCTGATGTCATTACAATATGTATTTTCTGCGAATGTTGTTCGCTTTGCTTTGACAATTAGATGCAACTACTGCAAAAAGGTTGCGTCTGCATTGTAAACTCCTTGCAGAACTCGTATTTTAGCTTCCTAGTTTTAACTTCATTTTTTCCTTCATGAGCTCTGAAAAAGACGCAAAACTCAAAGCACTCAAACTCACTTTAGATAAACTCGATAAAACCTATGGCAAAGGCGCCGTCATGAAGATGGGCGATGCCGTTATCGAAGACATCGCTGTCATTCCTTCTGGTTCACTAGGCCTAGACCTGGCCTTAGGTGTGGGAGGGTATCCGCGCGGTCGTGTGGTGGAAATCTACGGCCCGGAATCTTCTGGTAAAACAACCCTTACCCTACACGCCATTGCCGAAGCGCAGAAAGCAGGAGGGATTGCTGCCTTTATCGATGCGGAACACGCCTTCGATCGTTTCTATGCGGAAAACTTAGGCGTGGACATCGATAACCTCATCATTTCTCAGCCAGACAACGGGGAGCAAGCACTCGAGATCGCCGATAATTTGATTCGCTCCGGCGCCATTGATATTGTCGTGATCGACTCTGTCGCAGCTTTAACACCCAAAAGTGAAATTGAAGGCGAAATGGGTGACTCTAAAGTAGGTTTGCACGCCCGATTAATGTCGCAAGCCCTTAGAAAGCTTACATCCACCATCAGTAAAACGAATTGTACCGTAATCTTTATCAACCAGCTGCGCGAGAAGATCGGCGTCATGTTTGGTAATCCAGAAACTACCACCGGTGGAAATGCTTTGAAATTCTATTCGTCCGTGCGTATCGATGTGCGTCGTTCAACGCAGATCAAAGACAGCCAAGGACAGACTATGGGGAATAAAACCCGTGCTAAAGTGGTAAAGAACAAAGTGGCGCCCCCCTTTAGAATGGCGGAATTCGACATTATGTACGGCGAAGGCGTTTCTAAAGTCGGTGAAATTATCGACCTCGGCGTGGACTACGAAATTGTGAAGAAAAGTGGTTCTTGGTTTAGCTATGGCGATACTAAACTCGGACAAGGGCGTGATGCGGTGAAAACACTGCTGCTGGACAATCCCGAGTTGATGGAAGAACTAGAAACCAAAATCAAAGAAGCCATACAACTTCTAAAAGACAACTAAAAAGAGTCCCTTCGGGGACTTTTTTTATCCCCTAACGCAACCTTTCCCATAGTTATACATCTATCTTCCGAAGACAAGCTAAGCGATTAGCCCGTTGGTTGGTACCCAATGTTTTCAAAAGGCATTACCTTTAACATGAGCCTAGTAAAAAATTAAAAATGCGTTTGATGAAGATGAAAAAGTTGTTTGCCCTACTCGCACTTTTTCTAGTGCTGAGCTGCGACGTCTCAGATGATGAAAGCAATTTTCACTTTGAGTTCTTGCCCGTAGAAAGTGTGGAAGTCCCAGAGTTCTTTACCCTGAATGAAGTCCACGAAATTACAGCAACCATCGCACGACCCAATGATTGTTACTTGTTTTATGGTTTTTCTGTAGAACAAGGGCCGGAAGAATTAGATCGAACCGTAGCGGTCGTCACCACGGTTTTTGATGATCAAGTGTGTGCAGAAGTGACAAACACTCAAGAAGTATCTTTTAATTTCATTGCATTGTACGAAGGTACCTATACCTTTAATTTTTGGCAGGGTGAAGACGAGAATGGGGACGATGTTTTTCTCACCGTAGAAGTGCCTGTCAACAATTAGCATGCAGTACTAACCAACTAACCTTTGAGTATAGAAAGACTCATAAAAAACTGTCAGCAACAAAAGCGTGATGCTCAAGCCGAGCTTTACAAACTGTACGCGGGCAAACTTTTTGGAGTCAGTTTGAAATATTCGAGAAATAAAGAAGAAGCGGAAGATAATTTACAAGATGCCTTCTTGACGATTTTTGACAAAATCGGGCAGTACAAGCATAAAGGTTCTTTGGAGGGATGGATGCGACGAATAACAGTAAATACAGCGCTACAGCGCTATCGCGAGCAGCCTGTGCTCAACATTGTTCAGGAAGAGCTGATTACAGAGGAAGTAAGTGTTGCTATTGATGAAGACGCACTGAGTTTAGACCAATTACTCCACCTGATCCAAGAATTACCGGATCGGTATCGAATGGTTTTTAACCTCTATGTACTTGACGACTATCCACATAAAGAGATTGCGTCAATGCTTGGCATTACAGAAGGAACTTCAAAATCCAATTTGGCAAGAGCCCGCATGATTTTAAAAGAAAAAGTGGAAGCTCTAAATGAGCTTCAAAAAAAAAACATAAACATTCGCTGAATGGACGAAAAAAAGAACTTAGACAAACTGTTTCAAGAGCGACTCCAGCATTATGAGTCGGTTCCAGATGAGCATGTCTGGGCCAATCTTGAAACACGGCTGAATCGAAAACAGCAGAAACGACGTAGGGTCATTCCTTTGTGGTTTCGCTATGGCGGCGTAGCTGCAATTTTGTTGCTGTTTCTCGGATTGGGTTATAATGCCTTCTTCACAGAGAAAGAAGAACAAACCCAGCCTACGCTTGTAGAGCAAGAAACGAACAGAAGTACCCCCGAAACCAACATCCCTTCCACAACAAAGGAAGACATCGTAGACTCTCCCCTTCAACAGGACTCAGAGGCCTCTTCAATCACAATTGTGGACAATACAGAAAGCCCTAGTACCCAAAAGCAAGGAGATACCAACACTTTGGTTAATGAAGTAAAGCCCCAGCAAAGCAATGGTACTGTTGCAGCACAAAA
>CAWUKP010000288.1:0-3684 GCA_963922975.1 uncultured Spongiivirga sp.
CGCTCATTCGAAAGTTTGGGGAAGCATGGTATAGCGAACTTGAAGCAGTGGCTGCGCAAAAGGGGTAAAGGGCCCTTCAAGGTAACTCTTCTTTTAAAGAGCTTTGCGTATATTTAGTCTGCTTCTTTTGAAAGGTTCCATGCGATTTAAGAAAATCCTTCTCTTATCGGTATTGCTGTGGTTTTGTAGCCTAAGCCTGTTCAGTCAAGAGGCAGATCAAACGCGCACTCAAGATTCCATTCAATTGTTTGAAGACTACAAAGCGGCGCGTGTTCTTTTTTTACAAGCTAAGTTTGATGCCTCTTTAAAAAAAATAGACTCGATTATTCAAGAGGCCGATCAAAAGGGATTCAAGCATATTTGGGCCAGATCACTCATGGTGAAAGCCAATTGTGAACGCCGACAGTACAAATACACCTTTGAGCATTTAGCCGCTTATTACCATCGTATTTTTGATGAACAGGAACGGACTCAGTTTGCAGATGCAAATGTACTTTCAACCACCTATTTCAGTTTTGCACAAATCTGTTTCAACTTTGGGAGGTACGAAGAAGCGCTTAAAAATCACCAAAAAGCGTATACCATATGTGTTGAAAACAATCTGAAAAGAGCCTTAAAACATCGACCTATTGGGTCGGTCTATGAAAAACTTGGGGAGTATGATAAGGCCATTACCTATTTCAAAAGAACGATGCAACTGTATGAAGAAGATGCTCAAAAAGGGCTGTATGATGCCAAGTTCGTACAGAGAGAACGTATGTATCTCACGAAGGATATTGCGGAGGTGTATCTCTTTATAAATGAGCCAGCCAAAGCGGAGCCTTATCTGCTTGAAGCGCTAGATTTATTCCAGAATGCTGTAAAGCTTAAACCACTCTATCGGGGTGCTACCGAAAGATCTTTTTTGAAGTCGCAGTTCGTCCTGTATCATCAACAAGACAAGTTTGATCAAGCCGAAGCCGCTTTAGCTCAATGGAAGCAGACCATTGAAAGAGCGAAAATCAATAGACCCACGAACAGAGTAGAGTTGCTCAATTCCTATGCTTCCATAGCCAAAAAAAAGGGAAATTTGCAAAGAGCCGAGACCTTTTATGACAGTATTTTGTTGATAGAGGACAAAAGGATTTACCGCAAGAGTTTTAATTATATGCTGACTCCCGCTATGGAGTTCTTTATAGAGAACGATCGAATCACCAAGGCGCAATCCATCATTGAGGGGATTTTTGAACAGTACAAGGTTGAGGAAATGAATCCCAATGATATCATAGCACAAGATCCTAGGTATTTTATGGATGCACTGGGTTTTAAGGTATCGCTTGGGGTGAAACAATTTGAGATAGACGCAAGAAAGGAATACTTAGATGAAGCGTTCCAATGGGTAAATTTCTCCTATGCCTTTATCGCAAATATATCTTCCAAATACGGAGCCGCAGTGAATGATGAATACAATCTGAAGACTCTCAACCGATACAGTTTAATGGTCTGTCAAAACCTCTTCGAATTGACTCAGGATGACCACTACCTCGCCAAGGCCCTTGAAATTATGGAATTCAATAAATCGTTTGATTTGAATGTTGCCCTTAAAAACAACAAGGCAAAGATCGATTTTGGTATTCCAAAAAACCTAAGCGAAGCACAGGCCAATGTACGCGCGCGTATCTTGGCCCATAAAGAAGATTTGAAGCGCATTCGCGCGAAGGACTCGCTGACTAAGCTGGTGTACAAAGCTTTTGAAGAAATGGACTCTATTAGTCAGATCATTCATGAAAAATTTCCGCAGTATGCTAGGCTTCAACAAATGGAACAAACGGTACCCATAAAAGATCTTAAAAAGCAGCTCAACAAATCCCAGACCACGCTAGTTTCCTATTTCTACGATGCAGAATACTTATTTGTCTGTTTGATCGGCCCTGAACGTCTTTCATTTCAGAAAATAAAACTCGAAAGAAATATGGATCGAACCATACTTGACTTTCTCAATTCAATCAAGTCGCCCGCAAACACCGAGTTCGAAAGTATACGGTCAACTCTTGAAGACCTTGTGGTAGCGCCCATTTCTGAAGATATGGTCACAGACCGACTCTTAATCTTGCCCCACAAAAAGATGAACTTCTTACCCTTTGATCTTTTGCTGGCGCCCCCATCAAATAGTTCAAGTGGAGTTACTTCTTTAAAGGAACTCAGCTACAGTTACTCCCTGCTGAATTGGATGGATAAACGCATCAATACTTCGGGAAGTGACGTCATGGTGTTCGCACCAGTTTTTGACGGGGAAAAGACAGAGATGACAAGCAGAAGCACCAAAAATAGTCCACTACTATACTCTGTAGATGAATCTGAACACATTGCCGAAAACTTTGAAACCTCCTTGTATTTAAGAGAAAAGGCGACTAAAAGTGCCTTTTTGGCGGATGCCAAGAAAGCAAAGGTTTTGCATTTAGCGACACACGTCAATCTTGATCAAAAAGATGTCTTTTCTTCAGCAATTGCCTTATCAGGAAGGGAAGACCTCCAGTTCTACGAAATCTTTGGGCTCGATTTGTCTGCAGAGATGATTGTGCTAAGCGCCTGCGAGACAGGTGTTGGAGAGATACGAAATGGAGAAGGCGTAAAAAGCTTAGCCCGAAGCTTTGCATACGCAGGTGCTAAAAGCACTGTAATGAGTCTATGGAAGGTGGACGATCGGTCCACAAGTGAGCTCATGAAATACTTCTACCAGCACTTGAAAAATGGCGAACGTAAAGATGAGGCATTGCGCAATGCCAAGTTGGACTATTTGGCCAATACAGATGACGAATTACTGCAACATCCTTACTATTGGGCGGGCTTTATCCTTTCAGGGGATACTTCTCCTGTAGCGCCCTCCAATCAGTGGTGGTGGTTGGCAGGCATTGGATTGATCTTAGGTGGCGGACTGACCTTTAGAAAGAAACTATTCAAGGCGGCTTAGAAGTTCTTTGGCTGCATCTACTTTATATTGTTGACGTGTGATTACTTCTCGCAACCACTTTTTGGCATTCGCCTTGTCGTCTAGTTTTAAGTAGGCCATGGCCAAATACCACGGAGCTCTTTCAACGAGGACATCTGATGAATTCAGGTGCACTTCTAACAATTCAATAGCTTCTTCTTCACGATCTAGTGCAATCAATGCATTTGCTTTGTAAAAAAGATAATACGACACTGTTTCATTTTTATACAATTCATCGAAACGAGCAAGAGCTTCTGCATAGTTACCTTGTTCGTAGGCCAAGAACGCAGTAGTCTTTGCATCTTCTTCCTGCGAATTTCTCACAATGGGATGCACCACGTTCCGATAGGGCTCATAATATTCTGCAAAGAGCTCTTGAGACGAATCACTTTTTTCAGGCCAAAAGAAATAGGCCGCACCTAACAGCAAAATAATGGAAGCCACCGCCAGCCATTTGAAGTTTGTTCTTTGTGAAGGGGGCTGAGTATGTGTAGCTTCAAATTCATTCAACAATGCTTCGAACTCCGCACTATCCTCAGCTTCAGCCACACGCGCCACATCCTTTTGAAAAGTCACTTCTTTCTTGAAATCAGCATCTTCCACCAGCAAGCGATCAAACTGTTCTTGTTCAGCGGGAGTGAGCCTTCCTTGGAGGTATTTTTCTATGAGCTGCTCTCGATCCATCTTAGCTATTTATCATGTCTCTAAGGGTTTTC
>CAWUKP010000289.1:0-3678 GCA_963922975.1 uncultured Spongiivirga sp.
CGTCTTCCACGATTGTTATCACGTCCGCGGTTGTTGTTGTCACGACGCGGGCGTTCTACATACCCTTCCGGTTTAGGAAGCAATGCTTTACGCGAAACCTTGTCTTTCTTGGTGCGCGGGTCGAAGCCAATGTACTTCACTTCGAAAACATCACCCATGTTCACTACATCAGTAACCTCATTCGTGCGTTCCCATGCAAGCTCAGAAATGTGAAGCAATACTTCATTCCCAGGCGCTTGTGTATACTCTACTACAGGACCGAATTCCAAGATCTTGATGACCTTCACCTCATACGTCTCACCAGCTTGTGGCTTGAACATCATCGCGTCGATACGGGCCAAAACTGCATCGATGCCATCTTGGTTTGTACCTAAGATTTCTACGACACCTTGCTCGTCTACCTCTTCGATCACAATGGTCGTTTCGGTATCTTTTTGTAGCTCTTGAATGTGCTTACCGCCAGGCCCGATAAAGGCGCCTATCAAGTCGCCAGGAATATGAGTAGTAACCATCTTTGGAGCATGTGGTTTCACATCAGGTCTTGCCTCACCGATGGTTTCGGTCAATTTGTCAAGAATGTGTAGGCGACCATCTCTTGCTTGTTTCAATGCTTTTACCAAAATTTCATAGGGAAGTCCTTTGATTTTGATGTCCATTTGACAAGCCGTGATACCATCCGCGGTTCCTGTTACCTTGAAGTCCATATCACCCAAGTGATCTTCGTCACCTAGAATATCAGAGAGTACAGCGTAATTATCACCATCTGTAATCAAGCCCATGGCAATACCAGAAACTGGCTTTTTCAAGCTCACCCCAGCATCCATCAATGCCATAGTTCCGGCACAAACGGTTGCCATCGAAGACGAACCATTGGATTCTAGTACTTCTGAAACTACCCGTACTGTGTATGGAAATTCTGCATTGATCATTCCTTTTAAGGCGCGTTGTGCTAGGTTTCCGTGACCTATTTCTCTTCGGGAAGTTCCGCGTAGCGGACGGGCTTCACCGGTAGAGAAAGGAGGGAAGTTATAGTGCAAATAGAAACGCTCTTCTCCTTGCAAAGTTGGAAGATCGATGATGTTTGCTTCTCTTGAAGTTCCGAGCGTTACAGTAGCTAACGCCTGTGTTTCTCCACGTGTGAAGATCGACGAACCGTGTGTAGACGGCAAGTAATCAACTTCACACCAGATCGGGCGAATGTCTGTAGTTGCGCGTCCGTCAAGACGAACTCCCTCGTTCAGTACAAGATCTCTTACGGCTGATTTGTGTGCTTTTTTCAGGTATTTAGAAACCAAATCGCCTACTTCTTCCAATTCTTCTTCAGAGAAGGTAGCTTTGATCTCATCTTTTACTTCCGAAAAGGCAAGTCCACGCTCTTTTTTACCAGCGCCTGATTTGGCAATATCATAGTATTTCTGATACGCCATTTCGTGAATCTTTTGCTCTAAAGCCTCATCTTCGGTTTCACCTTCGTATTCACGCGTTTCCTTTTTACCAAAGGCTTCGGCTAGGCGAACTTGTGCCTCGATTTGCACTTTGATAGCTTCGTGCGCGAATTGAATAGCTTCTGCCATTTCTTCTTCACTCACTTCATCCATTTCACCTTCAACCATGGTTACAGAGTCTGCAGACGCTCCGACCATCAGGTCAATATCCGCTTCCGCTTGTTGCTCATAACTTGGGTTGATGATGAATTCACCATTTATGCGTACGACACGTACTTCTGAGATTGGATATTCAAATGGAATATCCGAAAGTTGGATGGCCGCAGAAGCCGCCAAGCCTGCCAATGCGTCGGGCATCACGTTTTCGTCATGCGACATCAATTGGATCATTACCTGTGTCTCAGCGTGGTAATCTTTTGGGAAAAGCGGACGTAAACAACGGTCTACCAAACGCATCACCAAGATTTCGTCTGTGCTAGGGCGTGCTTCTCTTTTGAAGAAACCACCTGGATAACGACCAGCCGCGGCAAACTTTTCGCGATAGTCAACGGTAAGTGGTAAGAAATCTACTGGGCTGGCCTCGTAGTTAGATACAACGGTACATAACAACATGGTCTTGCCCATTTGCACTACGACAGAGCCGTGTGCTTGTTTGGCCAACTTTCCGGTTTCGAGCGTAATTTGACGCCCATCTCCAAGATCGATGACCTCTTTAAAAACTTGTGGAATCATAATTTTAGTTTTCAATTAAACAATGGGTGTTGTGTTGTTGTGTGGTTGTGTACCCAATGAAAAACTAAAATTTCGCTTTTTTCTGTGCTAGATATATAGAAAAAGGGGCCGCACAGCCCCTCTTCGTTTATTTTCTGATACCTAATTCTTTGATGATCGCACGATATCTTTCGATATCTTTCTTCTTCAAATAATCTAGTAATCCTTTGCGCTTACCTACCATTTTGATCAAAGAGCGCTCCGTGTTGAAATCCTTGCGATTCTTCTTCAAATGCTCCGTAAGGTGATTGATACGGTGGGTGAACAAAGCAATTTGTCCTTCAGCTGAGCCAGTGTCTTTCTCAGACTGCCCGTGTTTTTTAAAAATTCCTTCTTTTACTTCTTTAGTCAAATACATGCCAATATTATTTAAATGATTTTTATGTATACCGATTCTGTTGAATCAGGCGGCAAATATAGGGCTTTTTGTCTAACTCGCTGATGCTGAAAGTAAAATAATTTTTGATTCGCTTTAAACCTTTTTTAACACCGTACGTCAAAGAAGCAAAACATTAAAACCATTGGATTATGAGAACTTTTAAAAAGCAATGTAAAGTATCGGCGTTATTGCTAACTACCGCTCTTATCTTTTCCTGCTCAAATGAGGAAACCACCACAGAAGAATTTGTTGTAGATCCAAATCTTTCTGAATTAAATGTGTCTTTAGATGCGCAAACGGACGCCGCTTCTGACGAGATCATCGGTATTGTGGATATTGTATATGCCAACGACGAATTGGAAAGTACGAATAGCACGGGGCGTGCTGCCCAACAGCCGGTAGGTCTTCCTGATTGCGTTACCATTACTACAGTGGTGACCAGTACTTCCAAAGAAAAGACCATTGATTTTGGCGAAGGTTGTGAATTGAATAACGGTCATGTCTTAGCTGGAATCATCTTCATGAGCTATGATAAGGACATGGAAGCTGCTACCAAGACCATCAGCGTATCTTTTGAAGACTTCACCTTCAATGACATCGCAGTGGAAGGCGGTAAGTCTATCTTCAGACAACGTTCTAACGACAACGGAAATCCGCAATCAGATGCTACGGTTGATATCGTTTTAACATGGCCTGATGGGGAAACTGCCAGTCGTGTAGGTACACGCACCATCGAGTGGATTGAAGGCTTCGGTTCTGGTTTTTGGGGCGACAATGTATTTGAAATTACAGGCAACCGTACCACTACCTTCAGGAATGGAAACGTACATGCTGGTGAAATCACAGTGCCGCTACGCAGAGAATTGGCATGTAGATTTATCGTAAGTGGTACCGTTTCTCTTCAAAGAAATGAGGCTACGGGAACTCTTGATTTTGGTGATGGTAGTTGTGATAACGATGCTACACTAACAGGTCCTGACGGAACAGTGTACGAAATCAATCTGCGCAGAGGTTGGAGATAAGCAAAAGTTGAGTCTTAATTTAAAGGCCGTTCTAGACAGAAGGGCCTTTATTTTTTTGGTA
>CAWUKP010000290.1:0-3676 GCA_963922975.1 uncultured Spongiivirga sp.
ATTGATGTAATTGCCAAGGCAAACGCCGAAACAAGTGCGGGTCGTATCAATGGTGAATTGCTCTTCAATAATATAGCACCAGCACTTACCGAAGCGGGATGGACACAACAGGACATTGCCAACAATTTCGGGGCGCTTCTCGATATCAATTTGGTAGGCTCCAGTTCGATGGTTGGTGCCTCTGGTGCGCTGTATGGCATTTTAGTGGCTTTTGCCTTTATGTTCCCAAATGCTCAACTTATGATGATCTTTTTGCCTATTCCTATCAAGGCCAAATTTTTTGTTCCCTTGATGATTGGGGCCGATCTGTTTTTCGGATTTGCTCGCTATTCTACTGGAATAGCGCACTTTGCGCATATTGGGGGTGCCCTAGCAGGCTTTCTTATCGTGTGGTATTGGAAACGGAGTCAGTTTAATTCGAATCGTTGGGATTGATGGCAGGGCTAGGACAAGATATGAAGTATCGATGGGCGCGTTTCTCCGTGCTTGAAAAGATGATAGGCATCAATGTGGGGCTCTTTGTTATTCCTGGCATCTTAGCAGCTATTCTTTCGCTGTTTAAGAAAGAATTGACTTCTTTGTTCAGTTGGGTCGAATTGTATCCCGACATTAGCCAGCTGATTTTCAAACCCTGGACGCTCCTCACGTACGGCTTCTTTCATACAGGACTCTGGCATTTATTTTGGAATATGTTCATCCTATATTTCGCTGGAAAAATCTTTATGAATCTTTTCAATGGTAGAAGATTTTTAAATGTTTATTTGCTAGGAATCATTGCGGGTGGACTGGTTTTTCTCCTTAGTTACAATATTTTTCCCACTTTCGACGGTCGTTTTGCGCCCTTAATTGGCGCTTCGGCAGGTGTAATGGCGATCTTGATATTTGTGTGCGCCTACATTCCAAATCAAGAGGTGCGTGTTATTTTCTTCAACGCTAAACTCTGGCAAGTTGGACTCTTTTTTGTCATCGTAGACCTTTTACAACTCAATAGTGCGAACGCTGGGGGCCATTTGGCGCATTTAGGTGGTGCATTGTTGGGCTTTTTCTATGCGCGACAATTGTTGAAAGGAAAAGACATCGGGGAGTGGTTTGGTAAATGGATGGACGGCATCTCCAATCTTTTCAAATCAAAGCCACGTACGAAATCCAAACTAAAGACCGTTTACAAGAAGCAGCCTGATACCAAAAAAGGAGCAGCGGGCATGAGCAAAGATGCGCAACAACAAAAGATTGACGACATTCTCGATAAGATTAGTAAGTCTGGGTACGACAGCCTCACCAAAGCAGAGAAGGATTTTTTGTTCCGTGCGGGCAAAGACCAATAATTCATGAAAAAAGGTAAGTGGTTTGATAAAGCCCTTATTGGGCTTAATTCTTTAGTGGCAGCCTTGCTGTTGCTGTCTTATCTGCTTCCTATGATACCTGCTGCTAGTTTTCCCAGTCTCGCTGTGTTGAGCTTGGCGTTTCCACTGTTGGTTTTGATCAATCTGGGCTTTTTGGTGTTTTGGCTCATTCAATTGAAACGCCCTTTTTTGATTTCTGCCTTAGTGCTTTTGCTAGGTTTTGGCAAGGTGAAGTCATTGTACATTTTTGGTTCCTCAGATGCGGTAGCTTCACAAGACGAATATGTGAGCGTGATGAGTTACAATGTGCGCTTGTTTAATCTCTACGACTGGATTTCAGATACGGAGGTGCGTCCGAAAATTGCTGAAATGGTGCAGCAAGACGATCCCGATATCCTTTGTTTTCAAGAGTTTTTGGTTGCTGCAACCCCAGATTATGCGCAGTTTCCCTATCACTATATCAAACCTCGAAGCAAGAATAACAAGATGGGGTTGGCTATTTTCTCAAAGTATCCTTTTCTCAAGAAGGGATCCTTAGATTTCCCCAACTCAAACAATAACGCGATATATGTGGATGTGTTACGTGAATCGGATACCCTTCGGATTTATAACCTGCACCTAGAATCTTTGAAAATCGACACAGCAAAGGAAGAAATCACCCAAGAGAGTTCAGGGCGTCTTTGGAAAAGAGCCAGTTCAGCCTTCGTGAAGCAAGAAACACAAGCTGCGCTATTTGTTACTCATGAAGAAGCTTCTTCCTATCCGGTAATTGTCTGTGGTGATTTGAACAATACGGCCTTTTCGCATGCTTACAAATTGGTTCGCGGTGAGAAGAAGGACGCTTTCTTAGAAGCTGGCTCGGGTTTCGGAAAGACCTTCAATTACAAGTCTTTGCCTATCCGTATAGATTTTGTGTTTACTTCCGAAGCTATAGAAGTCTTGGATTTTCAAAATGCCTATCCCAACTTGTCAGATCACTTCCCCATTACAACTACACTAAAGCTACCTTGATTTAGTGTACCTCTAATTTTTGTGTCTCGAGGTAGTTTGTTGCATTGGGTCCTTCGTTACAGAGTAAGTCTAGAATGCTCAAATTATTGAGATAACCATGTTTGGAATCAAACACTTGAGTGTATTCGGTAAAGGGTTGTAAAGTGGGCTTCTTTGCATTGACCAACGAACGATAATCGATCGTATTCTGGTTCTTTGGTGTTAGCCCATACTGGCTCGTACGATGATCAGATAACTCTAATTGGAGCAAATCGCAAACCGTAGTGATGGTTTCAAAATTCAAGTCCATTAAAAACTCGTACGACCTCTCGAAAATAGGCCGTAAGTCGTCTTCATAAAACTCAAAAAAAGGAGAGGTGCGGTAGGCAGTTTCCAGAGATTTCCAGTGTTGTTTTTGCCAACCAAAGGCTTGCTCAATACGAACGTCTTTATAACGCTGATGCCCCGTTGTCTTGGTGTGTTTGATCGGGATGTGTAGTGCCAGTTTACCATTGGCGCCGTACACATACATTCTGTTTCGGTAGGTTTGTTTTTGATAATTATCGGCCACCTCAAAAATCACTTCGTGTTGCGCCATCACCACAAAATGAGCAATAGAGGGAAAGTAGGTAGGATGAATCAGCGCTTTCAAGGTGGGCTAGGCTTTCGCTTTTCTACGTTTCCAGAAATGACTTCCTACCAACCAAAGCACCAGGGCTGCCAAAAAGTAGGGAAGGTAAGACACGCGTTTGCCCTTGCCGTGTACGGTGGTAAAAATGCGATCACCGCGGAGGCTCCAATTCGTAAGGCCTTGAGTGAAATTATCAATACTCATCCAGATGAATACGGGTTTCCCAACCACATGATCGAAGGGCACAAAGCCCCAAGCTCTGGCATCGATTGAGTTCTGTCGGTTGTCTCCCATCATCCAATAATAATCTTGCTTGGGCGTATACTGGGAGGTGACTTCCCCGTCGATCAAAATTTGATTGCCTTGAACTGATAAGCTTCTCCCTTCGTATTCTTTGATGAGGCGCTTATAAATAGGGAGGTTTTCCACCGTCAGCTCAAACGCTTCACCTTTCTTCGGAATGTAAAGCGGTCCGAAATTATCAATAGTCCAACTGTATTTCGGATCTCTCGGGAACGTAGTGAGTCCGCCGCGCTCGAAATTAATCTTCTTGATTTCTGTAATGCCCCACTTGCCTTTATATTCCTCAACTTCACGCTCTGAAATGCTAAAAATGTAGGCATTTTGAGCCCTACCAAGATTTAAGACGCGCGCTACTTGGCTACTTTCCACATCTCCATTATAAAAGCGTTGTGTATCCGTCTGGTGTAGG
>CAWUKP010000291.1:0-3645 GCA_963922975.1 uncultured Spongiivirga sp.
AGTTATCGTAAAGGTAGATCTCAACACCGCCACGGCCGAAGAATTGCAAGTGGTCAGAGGCATCGGCGAAAAGCTTTCAGCACGAATTGTCAAGCACCGAGAACGCCTAGGTGGTTTTCTTTCCACAGAACAATTACAAGATGTTTACTATCTCGAGGCGGACGTCATTGAGCGTGTTCTTGAGCGTTTTGAACTACAAACCATTCCAACGGTACAAAAGGTCAATGTGAATATGGCTGGTATCAAAGAATTGTCCAAAGCGCCTTACTTCAATTACTACTTAGCCCGCAAAGTAGTGATCTACAGATCGCAGGTGGGCGTTATAGAGTCCTTGGATGAATTAACAAAAATTGAGGATTTCCCTTCTGACAAGTTATCCAGAATAGCTTTATATTTGACATTAGAATAATTGCTATGAAATTTGAGGCAACTGCGCCTCGTACACAACTTGCTTATGGACAGTTTAGTCATGGAAAAACAGGCCGGTTTCTTTAGTGAAGAACACGAGGCTTTCCGACAAAGTTTTAAAGACTTTCTTCAAAAGGAAGTAGTACCACATGTAGATCGCTGGGAAAAAGAAGGCGCGATCGACAGAGACATTTGGCACAAGATGGGAGCTATGGGCTATTTTGGTCTGGCCTACCCAGAAGCTTATGGAGGGCTAGATTTAGATTTTTTCTACACGGTTATCTTTTTAGAAGAATTGCAAAAGGTGAATTCTGGCGGTTTTGCCGCTGCGATGTGGGCCCATGCATATCTAGCCATGACCCACTTGAATGCAGAGGGCAGTGAAGCCATCAAGCAAAACTATTTGGTGCCAAGCCTTGAAGGTCAAATGATCGGTTGTTTGTGTATTACAGAGCCTTTCGGAGGGTCGGACGTGGCAGGTATGCGCACCACAGCAGTCAAAAAAGGAGATTCCTATGTCATCAATGGTTCTAAAACTTTTATTACTAACGGGGTGTATGCGGACTACATGGTGGTAGCCGCAAAAACAACTCCTGAGGAAGGCAATAAAGGCATCAGTATCTTTTTGATCGATGCAAAGAGTCCTGGTGTTTCCGCCACCAAACTCGATAAATTGGGTTGGCGTGCTAGCGACACAGGAGAAATTGCATTCGACAATGTTGAAATTCCCGCTTCTAACTTAATGGGCGAAGAGAACCTAGGCTTTCAGTATATTATGCAGCATTTCGCTTTGGAGCGTTTGATTATGGGAATCAATGCACACGCCCGTGCTGAGTATGCGCTTGAGTATGCATTGGGTTATATGAAAGAACGAACAGCCTTCGGAAGAAGCTTAGATAAATTTCAAGCACTACGACATAGTGTGGCCGATATGGCGGCTGAAATTACCATGTGTAAAGAATTTAATTATTCGGTGGCCAACAAACTCAATCAGCATGAATATGCGGTCAAAGAAGCTACTATGTCCAAACTAGTTTCCACTAAAATAGCAGACGAAGTAATATATAAATGTCTTCAATTACTAGGTGGATATGGGTACATGGAAGAATATCCTTTAGCGCGCATGTTCCGAGACAGTAGGCTTGGGCCTATTGGAGGAGGAACTTCTGAGATTCTAAGAGAAATTATTGCCAAAATGGTCATTGATGGCAAAGACTACAAACCCGCAACCTAAGAGCGAGCTCAACGAAAGTTTTTTTAGCAAAAAATTCTGAGGAGTATTTCATAAAAAGTTTTTACATTTGCCATCCCAAAAGAGAGGAGGTGATACCCATATGTTAATTATACCAGTAAAAGAAGGAGAGAATATCGACAGAGCCCTAAAGCGTTTCAAGCGTAAGTTTGATCGTACAGGTACCATGCGTCAGCTAAGATCAAGACAGCAGTTCACAAAGCCATCAGTGGCCAAGAGAGCGCAGAAAATCAAAGCGCAGTATATTCAGAGTCTTAGAGATCAAGAGGAAATCTAAGATAATTATCTTAAAATATAGAACCGTTGCTTCATTGTATTAACTTTGAGCAACGGTTTTTTTATGCACGTAAATGCCTTCATAGCGTATCTTCAATTCGAAAAGAATTATTCGCCACATACCATAAAGGCATACCAAAGCGATCTGGATAGCTTTCAAAAGTATTGCCAAGATCATTTTGAGCGTACAGAGCTATCTGAGGCGAATTATGCAATGATCCGTGCTTGGATTGTTCAACTCGTCGAAACCGGGCTGGATAATCGTACGATAAATAGAAAAGTTTCTTCCCTTCGTGCATTTTACAAATTTCTATTGAAGTTGGGAGAGATAGAAACCAATCCTCTGGCAAAGCATAAACCCCTGAAAGTGGCCAAAAAAGTTCAGGTGCCTTTTTCGAAAGAAGAACTAACACAGGTGCTCGACGGTATTGCTTACGAAGACTCCTTTGAGGGACTGCGGGATCGAACCATGATCATGCTTTTTTACAGCACAGGTATTAGACGCGCAGAACTCATCCAACTCAAAACAGCCGACGTTGATTTCTCAACGCAAACATTGAAAGTTTTAGGCAAGCGAAATAAGGAACGCATTGTGCCACTCACGGAGACCATTTTGTCAGATCTTCAGGCGTATGCAGCAAAGCGAAAGGAACTGCTATCGACCCAAAAAACAGATCATTTTTTTGTGACTGTGAAGGGCAATAAATTATATGAAACGCTTGTTTACAGAGTTATTAATCGCTATCTTAGTTTGGCTTCTACCAAAGTGAAAAAAAGCCCCCATATGTTACGGCATTCATTTGCTACGCATATGTTAGACCAAGGAGCAGATTTAAATGCGGTCAAAGAGTTATTAGGGCATGCCAGCCTTTCGTCAACACAAGTCTATACGCACAACAGTATGGCCAAGTTGAAAGAGGCGCATAAGAAAGCCCATCCACGAAATAGGTAACTCGACCTCAATTGTTTAATTTCAAAACATAGCCTATGAAAGTACGCACGCAATCGGTAAATTTCACCATCGATCGTAAACTGGTGGATTTCGTTCAACGACGCATGGATAAGTTGGATAATTTTTATGACCGAGTCATCGATGCCGAAGTGTTTCTTAAAGTGGAAAATACCAGCAGTAAGGAGAACAAGATTGCTGAATTGAAAGTGAATGTGCCGGGAGATGATTTCATTGTGAAGAAACAGTGCAAAACATTCGAAGAGGCAGTCGATGTAGCTGCAAGTTCTTTAGAGCGTATCCTGAAAAAAAGAAAGGAAAAATTAAGAGCGCATATCTAGGGAAAATTTTGAAAGAAATTTTTTGTGTAAAACAAAAAAACCATACATTTGCAGTCCGTTAGAAATAGCGGACTTTTTTTATGGCATAAACGCCGATATAGCTCAGCTGGCTAGAGCAGCTGATTTGTAATCAGCAGGTCGTGGGTTCGAGTCCCTCTATCGGCTCTAAATCAAGGTCTTAGACATATTGAGAATTAAAATATTTGAGGGGAGATACTCAAGCGGCCAACGAGGACAGACTGTAAATCTGTTGGTTTTTACCTTCGCAGGTTCGAATCCTGCTCTCCCCACATAGAATTTCGAATGTGCAGCTGTCAAAAGCTTGCTTTTGAAAAGTTGTGAGGAGAAATTCTATGTTCGGGGTCACCCGAACGGATGCACGAACGAAGGTGAGTGAATCCAGAAAAGTCGGGGCCACC
>CAWUKP010000292.1:0-3612 GCA_963922975.1 uncultured Spongiivirga sp.
TCGGCATGGGGAAGACTTTTTTATGGTGGATGGTGAATTTGAACGCGATGGACGTGAAGAGCGCATTATTTGCAGTTTGAAGCGCGGTCAAAAGAAGACCATCAAACGTAACGGCAAGGCCTACGACAAACTATCTGAACACATCGGCCTCATCCCCGCAGTGATCATTTCACCCGCTGATCGCGATCTGATTATTGAAGGTAGTGAAACTAGAAGAAAGTTCATCGACCAGGTCATCTCACAATCCAATAAGAACTACTTGGGCGATTTGATTGATTACAACAAGGTGCTGTCGCAACGCAATTCGCTACTCAAATACTTTGCAGCTAACCGAACGTTTGATCAAGACACGCTTTCCATCTACAATGAACAACTGAGCGCCTTAGGGCAGCAGATTTACGAAGTCAGAAAGCAGTTTGTGCAAGATTTTGTTCCAATTTTTCAAGAGCGCTTTGAAGCCATCTCGCAGGGGAAGGAAGGTGTTTCCCTGAGTTATAAGAGTCACCTGCACGAGAAGCCTTTACAAGATTGGCTGGAGACTTCCTTACAGAAAGATCAAGCCTTGCAATACACTTCTGCAGGGGTTCATAAGGACGACCTCAACTTTGAAATAGAAGGCCATCCCATTAAAAAATTTGGCAGTCAGGGACAGCAAAAATCCTTTCTGATTGCTTTAAAGTTGGCGCAGTTCGACTTGATCAAAAAACAAGCAAACTTGCCTCCAATCTTGCTCTTAGATGATATCTTTGATAAATTAGATGAAGAACGCGTAGCCCACATCATTAAACTGGTGGATGAAGATTCGTTTGGCCAAATTTTTATCAGCGACACCCACCCTGAACGTACAGAGCGCGTGGTGAAAGAAATTCATCAATCCTATAAAGTGTTCAAATTGTGACGATTCTTCAGAAATTGAAAAAAAGTGCAGTGCTGTTGGGCGTGGTTTTCGCCTTGAGCAACTGTGCACAACAACGCCCTGAAGAGATGTTGCCACACCTCAATGGCTATTGGCAAATAACCAGTGCAGAAAAAGAGGGCAAAGCACTTAAGGAATACGGATACAGCCCTATGATCGATTATATAGAAATCACGAAGGGCAAAGGTTTCCGAAAGAAACTAAGACCCAACTTAAGCGGAGGCTACACCACTTCTCAAGATGCCGAACAATTGGAAGTGAAAATTGTCGAGAATGACTTGTTTTTACACTATGCTACGCCTCATAGCCAATGGCAGGAAGAAGTGCTTCTAGCCAACGAGACAGAACTTAAGCTTCGGAACGACAATGGCATCGTCTATGGATACGAACGCTTCACACCCATATCGCTAGAGGAATGACGAAACGTGAAAACGACAACCAATCATTGGGAGATGCCTTGAAGCAATTTGTGAAACACCACAAACTACAAAAGGGCTTGAACAAAGTGCAGGTGCGCGATGCCTGGGAAGAATTGATGGGCAAGGGCGTGGCTAATTACACCAAATCAGTCACTTTAGAAGGTGCTACCCTAGTGGTGCGCCTGACTTCTTCAGTGTTGCGAGAAGAGTTGAGCTATGGCAAAGAAAAAATCATCACTATGATGAATGAATCCTTGGGTAGCGAGTTGATCAACAAGCTAGAATTGCGCTAAAATCGCAAAAAAAGCGCCTCTTGTTCTAAGAAGCGCTTCTGTAAAATCAAATATCGATCGGGGGTCTAGTAAATTTCTCTTCCTGCGAAATGGAAAGCCGCTTCAATCGCAGCATTTTCATCACTGTCCGAACCGTGAACTGCATTCTCTCCAATAGAGGTAGCGTACAGTTTTCTGATGGTTCCTTCTGCAGCTTCTGCTGGGTTGGTTGCACCAATTAAGGTACGAAAATCTTCAACTGCATTTTCCTTCTCCAATACAGCCGAAACAATAGGTCCGCGGGTCATGAAGTCCACCAACTCGCCAAAGAAAGGACGTTCTTTGTGGATTGCATAGAACTCTTGCGCATCTCTGCGGCTCAATTGGGTGTATTTCATCGCTACGATCTTAAAGCCCGCAGCGGTAATTTTTTCAAGGATTGCTCCAATATGCCCAGCTTCTACAGCATCAGGCTTGATCATTGTAAACGTTCTGTTTCCTGCCATTTCAAAAAATTTGTGCAAAAGTAGTCAATTCGCAGCGAATGGCAACGCCTTTTTGACTTTAGTTTGGATAGACAATTTGGTATTGTTGCAGTAACTGAAAATCGTCGCCCATCATGGTGAATACAACCCGATTTTTCTCAAGATCGAATTGCAGCATGCCGAAACTTTCGGTGAAAACCACTGCTCCTTCTCGATACTGATTAGGCTCTCCCGTAAATCCTTTGTAGGCATGGGTTAATCCACTTGAGGTGAAATCCATCAGCGGATACGCAAGGGTATCATCACGCAACACACTGAATTCTGAAATATGACGATCACCAGAAAGGAGAATGACATTCCGAGCTTCTGAGGAAGCAATCAAGTTGAGAAGTTTAGTCCGTTCCGCTGAAAACGTCGCCCATCGTTCGTAACCGTGCTCTTTCGAAAGCACTTGAATACTGCTCATAATGATGTGGAAATCGGCCTTCGACATCCTCAATTCGTCTGTCAACCACTTCCACTGTACATCGCCTAAAATAGTGCCGCCATCTTGAGGCTGATAGCGCCGGTTCGGATCGGGATCTTTTTGTAATCCAGTTCGAAAATATCGTGTATCCAAAATGATAACTTTGATGCTCTTATTGCCTACTCCGAAGATTCGGGAAGCATACACCCCTTTTCGTTGGCGTTGCTTACTATTCTTTGGAACATCTAGAAAATCTAGTAGCAATTGTTGGCTCTCTCCCTTCTTTGTATATTCTTCTCCGCCATCATTAAGGCCGTAGTCGTGATCGTCCCAGGTGCCCATAATGACTGCTTCTTTCCGAAGCTGTTGATAGGTTGCATCTTCCAACTGAAGCGCATACTTGGCCTTCATCAGTTGCATATTTTCTGTATCCGCATAAATATTATCTCCACCCCAAATCCAAACATCAGGATGTTGCGCCAAGACCTCATCCCAAAGGTGGTTGGGTCGATCTTCATCATCACATGAACCAAAAGCGATGGTAAAATCGTAGGCCGTTTCATCTTTGGAGGAATACACTTGCTTCTTGCCAGCACCGCAAGCCGTGATTATCACAAGAATTCCAGTTAATATAGTTAACGAAATAAAGACTCTTTTCATCGCTCTCACATTTAGGTAAATTTAGGATTTTTGAGATTTCTATCCTCTGATTAAATTGTATCTTGGCGCACTTATGAAGGAATCGGATGTTTCGAAGATGCGCGAATGGCTAGCAGCACCGCAAAATGTGGTGATTGTACCCCATAAAAACCCAGATGGGGACGCGATTGGTTCATGTACTGCATTGTTCTTGTTTCTACAAAAAATGGAGCATCATGTAAGCATTATTTCGCCTAACGATTACCCTCATTTCCTGAAATGGCTACCTGCAGAAGAACACGTTCTGAAATACGATAGAGAGCCTCAAACTGCAAACGCATTGATCCGAGAGGCAAGCTTAATTTTTACGCTTGATTTCAATGCCTTGTCGAGAATTGGTGAAATGGCTGCCGCC
>CAWUKP010000293.1:0-3598 GCA_963922975.1 uncultured Spongiivirga sp.
GTAAGCCTTCGTGGGTGGTTGGATGTCCTTGCAGCCTTGAATTGATCAGGCGGAAGGTATTGAGTTCCTCAACAGGGAAGTAACCACGTCTTGCAAGAGCACTATAGTATACTGGGGAGATATGTCCATTGGAAAGGAAGAAAACATCTTCGTCATTACCATCTATATCGAACTCCTCTTTGAGCTCCATGATTTGGTTGTACATGGCAACAAAGAATTCGGCACAGCCTAATGAGCCTCCTGGATGGCCGGAATTTACCTTGTGCACCATGCGCAAGATATCTCTACGCACCTGTACGACAAGGTCTTGCAGTTGTTGTGTTGTTGGCATTGAAATTTGAATTTTTAGTTGCGTCAAAAGTAAGTGATAAAAGCCCTCGGGCAAAGCTCCATTTGAATCATTTTTTAACGAATGATTGTTCATAGTTTCAGAATCTCCCTTTTTAGATTTTCTTAGGATGTCAACCCATATAGTTGGTTATCTTTGCCGCCTAAGAAAGCGTTTACATGGAGTTCAATTTAGTTGCCCAAGATGCTCAAAGCAAGGCGCGAGCTGCTACGATAACTACAGATCATGGGGTGATCGAAACTCCAATTTTCATGCCTGTGGGTACAGTGGCTACCGTAAAAGGTGTGCATCAGCGGGAAATTGAACAAGAGATCAACGCCGATATCATTCTCGGAAACACCTATCATTTATATTTAAGACCTCAATTATCCATTTTAGAAAAGGCTGGCGGACTCCATCAATTCATGAATTGGGATCGCAACATCCTAACCGACAGCGGAGGGTATCAGGTGTATTCGCTCTCTGCGAATCGAAAGATCAAAGAAGAAGGGGTGAAGTTCAAATCACATATCGACGGCTCCATGCATATGTTTACCCCAGAGAATGTGATGGAAATTCAACGCACCATAGGGGCGGATATCATCATGGCGTTCGACGAGTGTACGCCGTATCCTTGCGATTATCAGTACGCCAAACGCTCAATGCACATGACGCATCGCTGGTTGGATCGTTGTATGGCTCATTTCGCCAAGACACCACCCAAATACGGTTACGAGCAAAGCTTGTTTCCTATTGTGCAGGGAAGTGTTTTCAAAGATTTACGTCAGCAATCTGCAGAATATATTGCCAATGCTGGATCCGAAGGGAATGCCATTGGGGGCTTATCCGTTGGCGAACCGGCTGAAGAAATGTACGCGATGACGGAAGTGGTGTGTGATATCCTTCCTTCAGAAAAACCACGGTATTTAATGGGCGTAGGGACACCCATCAACATTTTGGAGAATATTGCGCTGGGTGTGGATATGTTTGATTGTGTGATGCCTACCAGAAATGCACGGAATGGGATGCTTTTTACCGCACATGGCACAATTAACATCAAGAATAAGAAGTGGGAAGACGATTTTTCGCCTATTGACGACATGGGCCATACCTATGTAGACACCTATTACAGCAAGGCCTATTTGCGACATCTATTCGTGGCCAACGAAATGCTGGGCAAGCAAATTGCTTCGATTCACAACTTAGGTTTTTATCTTTGGTTGACGCGTGAAGCGCGAAAGCATATTGTAGAAGGCGATTTCAGAAGTTGGAAAGAGAAGATGGTGAAACAAATGGACAAACGACTCTAGCGTGAAGATTCTCGACTGGTATATCATTCGTAAATACTTATCCACCTTTGTGGTGATGTTGATGTTGTTCATTCCCATCGCCATCATGGTGCATATTTCGGAGAAAATTGACAAGTATAAGGACAAGGAGGTTCCTTTTGATGAGATTCTTCGTTTCTATTTAGACTACACGGTTTACATGGGCAATCTGCTCTATCCACTGTTTCTATTCCTTTCCGTGATTTGGTTCACATCCAAATTGGCTAACAATACGGAGGTGATCGCGATTCTGAGCTCTGGAGTGTCCTTTTCCAGATTTTTGCGTCCATTTTTAGTGGCTGCCTCTGGAATTGCCCTAGTGGCGTTGATCGGGGGGATGTATTTGGTGCCTGCTGCCAGCAAAAGCTACAATGAATTTGACTATCAGTATCTCAAAAGTGCCACGCGTGCTAAGGAGGCTCGGAAGACCTCGGAGTTGTACAAACAAGTCAACGAGAACGATTATGTGTATGTGAGTAGCTACAATCCAAAAAGACAATCCGCTCAGAATTTCACCTATGAGCATTTTGAGGGCAACGAATTGCGCTACAAGATCACGGCCAGCAGTATTCGCTGGATTCCAGAAGATTCACTGTATCAACTGAGTCGCTACGTCAAACGAACCATTGAAGGCGATACAGAAATCCTAGAAAAGAAACGCAAAGTAGATGCGCGTTTTCCTTTTAAAATAGAAGATCTTTCGGTGGTAAATTACATGGCCGAAACCTTGAATTACAACGAACTCAACGACTTCATTGAAATGGAAGAACAAAGTGGTTCTTCCCTAATCAATAACCACTTATTGGTCAAACACAAACGATTTAGTCTTCCTGTTTCTGTCTTTATTTTGACCATTATTGGCGTGGCGGTTGCTTCATTTAAGCGAAGAGGAGGAATGGGCGTAAACCTCGCCGTAGGCATTGTGATTGCTTTTGTTTTTATCTTTTTCGATAAGATTTTTGGAGTCATGGCTGAAAAGTCTGGCTTCAATCCAATCTTAGCTGCTTGGCTGCCTAATATCGTTTTTGGCGTTCTGGCCGTATACCTTTTGAACAATGCCAAACGTTAGGTTCAAAAATTACCTGCACCTACATTTTATCGTCTTCATTTGGGGATTCACAGCGGTGTTAGGTGCCCTGATTACGATTGATGCAATCCCGCTCGTTTGGTATCGCATGCTCTTGGCAACTGTGTTCATTGCCATCTATGTGGCCTTCAAGCGGAAGTCGCTCCGAATCTCTCCGCGCTTGCTTCTCGGATACGGTCTGGCAGGCGTATTGATCGCCTTGCACTGGATTGCCTTTTTTCAAGCGATCAAAGTTTCTAATGTCTCCATCACCTTGGCTATGATGTCTACTGGAGCATTCTTCACCGCTATATTGGAACCCATCTTTTACAGGCGAAAGTTCATTTGGTATGAATTTGTGTTTGGACTCATCGTGGTGGCTGGTTTGTACATCATCTTTCAAGTAGATGGTGATTATACAGAAGGCATTGTCTACGGCCTGATCGCAGCTTTGCTCTCTGCATTGTTTTCTATCTTAAACGGTACCTACGCCAAACGCTACGATGCCACAGTTATTTCTTTTTATGAATTGCTGATTGGAGCGCTGTTTATCAGTTTATTTCTTGCGTTCAATGGCAGTTTTACTACCTCTTTTTTCTCCTTGCCTAGTATGGATTGGCTGTGGATTGGCATCTTGGCACTTTTCTGCACCGCCTATGCGTTTATTGCTTCGGTGGCCGTCATGCGGTATCTAAGTCCATATACGGTCATGCTCACCATCAACCTCGAACCCGTGTATGGCATTCTTCTGGCTTTCTTGGTTTTTGGTGAAAAAGAAAAAATGCAACCTCAATTTTACCTAGGAGCCGCTATTATTCTCGGAGTGATTATCGCAAATGGAATTGTGAAAACTTCCAAGCGGTTTGGCTTGAAAGA
>CAWUKP010000294.1:0-3595 GCA_963922975.1 uncultured Spongiivirga sp.
GCTAAGACCATATCCAAAAGCGGCTCGATGTTGTCCGTTTGCTGCTGCCAGTCTTCGCTCATCCAATTCTGCTTGGCCGAACCGTAGACCGTTGGAAAATCAAGCTGCCATTCTTCGGCGCCTAGTTCGAACATGAGGTCAAAAACCTTTTCGTGTACTTCTTCGGGCGTACAATTCTCCTTGTCTACCTTGTTGATCACTACAATGGGCTTCAACTTAAGATCGAGGGCCTTTTGCAATACAAAACGCGTTTGCGGCATGGGCCCCTCAAAGGCATCGACCAACAAAAGTACCCCATCAGCCATGTTGAGCACGCGCTCTACTTCACCGCCAAAATCGGCGTGACCAGGCGTATCGATGATATTGATCTTGGTGTCTTTATAGGTGACTGATACGTTCTTGGAGGTGATGGTGATCCCACGCTCGCGTTCGAGATCGTTGTTATCGAGAATGAGCTCGCCTTTGTTCTCGTTGTCGCGGAACAATTGGCAATGGTAGAGGATCTTGTCGACCAAAGTGGTCTTCCCGTGGTCTACGTGAGCGATGATGGCAATGTTCTTAATGGGCATGCGCTTGATTTTAAGGGCGCAAAGGTAGTGCTAATTATTGGGAATAAGTCCTAAAGATGATCAATATCTAATTGCTGCGGTCTTTGCGATTTTTCTTGAATTTGACCGAATTTTCGCTAACTTTCGCATATTATTATATATAGCGCGTAATAACTAGACTATATCCTTTTTAGTTGTGCATAATAAACTGAACAATAAAAAATCAAATTAATGGAGAAACTCTTTGCAACATCGAATATTGCGAATAAAGTCAGGAATACAAGATTGCCTAGAACCAAACCATTAATGCCATTATTTGAAGTTGTAAGTAACTCTATTCATTCTATAGAAGATTCCATCTCAAAGGGAATTTTAGAAAAACGCAAAGGTAAAATCACAATTTTATGTATCCGAAATGGAAAAGAAGAAACCCTTCAAGAATTGCCAGAGATTGATAAATACCCCATTCATTCTTTTGAAATAACTGATAATGGTGTTGGACTAAATGAAGAGAACTTAACAGCATTTATAGAGGCAGATACAGACCATAAATTGGATATTGGAGGAAAAGGGATTGGACGCTTCGTCTGTTTAAAGGCTTTTAGAATGATGAAAGTTAGTAGTCAGTTTCTCAACGAAGAAGGTGATACCAAAACCATTTCTTTCGATTTTAAAGCAACAAAAGAAGGTTTTGACAACTTTTCCAAACCTCAACTGAATGGAAGCACTTTTGGGACAAAAGTGAGATTAGTTGAATATAAACCTGAATATCAAAAAAATCTAGATTTCGATTTACACTCAATAGCAAGAGAAGTTATTGCCCATTTTCAATTATACTTCATTAGAAAGCAGGCACCAGAAATAATTTTAAGAAATCAAAATAATGTTGAAGTAAACTTAAAGAAACTATTTGCACTTGAGTTTAAAAATGAAGTTGAACAAGATACCTTTGAGATTCAAGAGGAAAGCTTTACACTATATCTGACGAAATCATTAAAAATCCAAAGCCATAAAATCCATTTTTGTGCTCATAACAGAAGTGTTATCCCAGAAGGCTTATATTCCCAAATTGTTGACCTTGGCAAATATTCAATAAGCGATGAAGAGGGTAATCGATTCTATTATCAAGCTTATGTTGTAGGAGAAATACTTGACGAATTTGTTGATACAGAAAGAATCGGTTTTAATTTTCCAGATGGTAATGACTCTGACGAAGAAGAAAGCATTGATTTAAATTTGGCAAAGTTAAGACGTGCCTCAATAAAATGCATAGAGCAAATTCTTGAGGAATACTTAACGGAAGTTAGAAATCATAAAGTAGAATCTTATAGACCTACAATCAATGAAGAATTACCTCAGTATAGAAGTACATTAAATTATCGCAAGGATGAAGTACTGAAACTTCCGCCTGATTTACCAAAAGAAAAGTTAGATATCGAACTCTATAAGATTGATGCCAAATGGCGTTTAGAGGTAAAAGAAAATAAAGTTAAGCTTCTTGACGAGAAAAAAGATGTAACTAATCACCAAGAATATCTAGTGAAATACGAACAATTCTTAACCGAATTTAACGAAATTGGTAAATCTGATTTAGCTAGGTATGTCGTTCATAGAAAAGCAATAATTGAGCTATTAGAGCAACTTATCGAACAGAATACACAAGAGAAATTTGAAAATGAAGATTTAATACATAGCATATTTTTCCCAATTCGCTCAAATTCCGATGAAGTTACACCTGACAAACAAAATCTATGGTTAATAGATGAAAGATTGACATATCATTCATTTTTAGCATCTGATAAATCGTTTAAAAGTGTTGAAGAAGTTAATGCTGACCAAAAACAAAGGTCTGATTTACTCATATACAATGAAGCTTTCGCTTTTTCGGACTCTAAAACTTCACCACATAATTCGTTTACAATAGTTGAGTTTAAAAAACCAATGAGAGATGACTACAAAGATTATGTTGAGGAAAAAAATCCTATTGAGCAGACTGAAAAATACATCGACAATCTGCTAGATGGCAAAGTAAAAGGCAGAAATGGCAGAACAGTAGAAGTAAATGAAAAAACACCTTTTTACATATACATTGTTTGTGATGTGACACCAACTTTAGAAAATATTCTTAAGCGAAGAGAGTTTGAAAAAACACCAGACGGAAAAGGATATTTTAAGGTTAAGAGTAAGTATTATTCAGCCTATTTTGAAGTATTGCCATTCGAGAAGGTATTGGACGATGCCAGAAAAAGAAATAGAATTTTATTTGAAAAACTTAATATTGAATAAATTATGACGTACAACAATGGCTATAACTCATGGCTTCGCCACGAGATCATAGCCGAGACCGATATGCGAACCTTCCCAAAACCTAGATTTTCCTCCTTTTAGCCCCTTCTCCACCCCCGATTTCCACAAAAACCGCCTGTTCACTCAATAATTTGAAGCTGGCTGACAACTCAGTTTCTGATGAATTGCGAATCCTTGGTATCACCGATGCAGTGTATTACGAAGTTTATGACCTTTTAGGGAAGACCGTAGCTAGAGGTTCGTTGAAGACCAATGAAACGATCAATGTCTCGAGCTTCAACAACGGACTGTATCTGATCCGATTAGAGTAACAGGGTACGCTCAAGTTAATCAAGCAGTAAGCGATCAACCCATTATGATAAATCATCGGCGGAATTTCCTGACAGGAGCTTCCGCCGATCTGTTTTACGCAGGCTTTTCCCTACCTTTGCACTTTCAAAATTGTAAGCGATGGATTTGAGCAGCGTTCCGAAACTGAAACATACCGATTCCAATAACTTCTTCTTACTAGCGGGCCCTTGTGCCATCGAAGGCGAAGACATGGCCCTTCGCATTGCCGAACAAGTAGTGAGTATCACTGACAAACTACAGATTCCCTATGTCTTTAAAGGCAGCTTTAAAAAAGCGAATCGTAGTAGAATAGACAGCTTTACGGGAATTGGTGACGAAAAAGCACTGAAAATCTTGCGCAAAGTTTCGGAGACCTTTGATGTACCTACGGTCACCGACATTCACGAAAA
>CAWUKP010000295.1:0-3594 GCA_963922975.1 uncultured Spongiivirga sp.
ACCCATTCGCTACAACAACCCAATCAATCTTCTGGGGTAACGGGCGGTAGACCTGAAATGATCGAAACCATTTCGAGAGCTGGGGTGGCTGCAGGTGTAGATGGTTTGTTCATGGAAACACACTTCGACCCGAGAAATGCAAAGAGCGACGGCGCCAATATGTTGGATCTTTCGTTGTTGGAAGGTTTGTTGACGCGCTTAGTAACCATTCGGCAGACGATCAACGGGCTATAAAAAAACCAAGTCGGTTCCCTCCAAAATAGCTGTATACGTTGACTTATCGACGTTTACCTATCGTTTTATTTCCCTTGTCGTGCTTTCCAATTGATCAAGATGCTTTTTTCTCTTTTGAAAAGGGAGCGGTTGTCATTGAGGATATTATCGCGACGTTCCTGAGTGACGGCATCAGAATACCACCATTCTCTGGTGGCCATCACGGTGTCAGCCAGTGATCTAAATTGAAGCCCAGCCGCCATAGCTTTGCTGTTATCACTTCGGGACATCCCCGCATATTCGGGCAATTGGATGACCCAAGGTTGAATTCCGATGATTCCATTGTCTTTTAGAAAGTCTAGATCATCAATCTGAATATACTTCACTGGAGAATTGTAGCAGGCATGAACCCCGTGGACGAAGGCATTGGTAGTCATGTCAAAACCAGGACCCGACGCATTATAGGTGCCTGCCAATTTGTTTTCAAGTAATCGTATCATCCACGCTGCCAAGTCTCTCACATCAATGTATTGCACGACTTCATCACGCTTCCCCGGAATGATAACATCCCCGCCTTTTTCGAGTCTGGCCAACCAATAGGGAAAGCGATCGGTACGATCTCCTGGCCCAACGATCAAAGCTGGTCGTACGATCATCGATCGTTCCGCTCCAAAGTGTTTGATCGTTGCCAATTCTGAATTGGCCTTCATTACGCCGTATTCGTAGGTGTATTTTTGGTTTCCCGTGGCGTCTTTAGGGACTTCCAATACGACCGAACGATCTTCTGAAAAGTCGTCTCCAAAATACGGGTAGTACACACTGATGGAAGAAGTGTACATGTAATAACCGACCTGATCTTTCAACAAGTTGGCTGTATCTTCTGTCCACTTCACTTTGCGCCCAGAGTTGTCTATGACCACATCCCATTTTCTATTCTTAAGTGCTTCCAGATTATCTTCTCGATCGCCCACCAGTTGTTCTACGTTGGAAAAAAGTGCTTTATGAATGCTCGGAATGGTCTTCCCTCTCGTAAAGGTTGTGACTTCGTGTCCTCGCTCTAAGGCGTAAGCGATCTGATGCGGTCCTAAAAAACTCGTTCCTCCCAGAATGAGGATTTTCAGCTTTTTATCACTTGGTTGCTCATGAAATAGGCGTCTCATTGGGCTCGCATCTACCAGAGATGTGACCCCCAATGCCAAGCTTAATCCTAGGAATTCGCGTCTGTTTTTTTTCATCTTTTACTTTTTGAATTACGCTCAATTCGTTTGTTTATCAGTGATTTGTAACTGAATTTACTAAAAAAATGCTGTTTCTCATGCGGGGGAAAGGCCGGGATGAGGGCGTTGCAAGTAAATCACCCCTCACCTCAATCCTCTCCCCGAGGAGAGGAAGCCTTATGGTGCCAAAAGCACTTTACTTATAAAATCCTTTATCGGCAACAGATGCTGCGTCTTGTAAAACCTCTACGAGAATCTCATGATGAATATCGTCTATGGAATGATAGCGCAAGGTGCGCATCACCTTTCGCCCTTCGGTAATCATATGTTCCAAATGCACTGAAAGATGCGCTGAATTCCAAAAGCCAAGGTCTACATACGATTGCTTCTTTGGAACATTGAGGTAGCAAAAAGGTTTTCCCCTCAAATAGTAAAAAGGAATCTTGTACTTGTACTGCAGTTCCAAATCAGGAATCGTTCGTTTGATAACCACTTGAAGATGTAATAAGATGCTCTTCTGTGGTTCAGGCTGCTCAAGGATATAGCGTTCCGCTGGATTCATGTTCAAGGTAAAGTTATCAAATTTGTCAAATCGAGTGGTTTTTCGAAAAGTCTTTTGAGAAAAACTATATCAAGATTGCATATCAAATGCCAGCTTTTGTTCTCGATACATTTTTGCATGAACAAAAACACTCGAACTGACATTTCTTAGGAAGCTAGTAATTTAGAAACCGTAAAAAAGTGTTAAGGCCTTGTTTTGTATATAAAAATATATTTACTTTGTTTTTCAAAGTACTTTATTATGGAGTCTAAGAAATACCTTAAAGACCTTACCGACATCAAGGAATTGATGAGTCGTTCTTCGCGTTTCATCTCGTTAAGTGGCTTATCTGGAATACTCGCTGGTATCTATGCCATCGTTGGTGCCGCCCTTGCCTACTTTTTAGTGTTTCCGTTGCGAGGCGAATATTTGACTTTGCACGGATGGCCGTTCCAACTCACGATCATTTTACTGCTCTCCGTCGCTGTCTTGAGTGTATTGACTGCGTATTACCTAACCACAAAGAAGGCGAAAAAGAATGGCGAGGCCATCTGGGATGCCACCACCAAACGATTACTTATTAGTTTTTTGGTTCCGCTACTTACTGGAGGTATTTACATTTTTATCAAACTAAAAAGTCAGCACTATGGGCTCTCGGCTGCCTTGATGCTGATTTTTTACGGATTGGCTCTGGTCAACGCCTCAAAATACACTTTAGGAAAGATCAAGTACTTAGGTTACGCCGAAATAGTTTTAGGATTGATTTGTGCAGCCGTGCCAGGCTACGGATTTTGGTTTTGGGTGGCTGGATTTGGCGTTTTACACATTCTCTATGGTAGTATGATGTACCGTCAAGAGCAAAGTGGATAGTATGGGACTGATTGACAACATCAACAAACTTTTTGACCACCGCATTCGTTTAGGGATCATGTCTATTTTGATGGTGAATGAAGAGGTAGACTTCAATCGATTTAAAGAGCTCCTCGATGTAACGGATGGTAATCTGGCGAGTCATACCAAAACCTTGGAAAAGGCAGCATATATTAAAGTGGAAAAATCATTCATCGGGCGAAAACCGAATACCCGCTACTCGGCCACCAAAGCTGGAAGAGAAGCCTTTAAAAAGCATATTGAAGCCTTGGAGGCCATTATAAAAAACAAGCATTAATATTTTTTTATTCACATACTTTGAAAAACAAAGTACTTTTAAATTCATCAACATGGAAACAACAAAAACGAACAACAAGGGCTTTATTCACTGGTTACGCAACAGCATCACCGCCAGGATGCTCATGATTGGATTTCTAATTCTCGTACTACTCATTCCTTTAGTTTATGTGCAGGAATTGATTCGCGAGCGCTCTGAACGTCAGGAAGCCGTTGTAAATGAGGTGGGAAGACTCTGGGGTGAGGAACTTCTATTTACTGGCCCTATTCTGAAAATTCCCTACAAGACCTACAGCGAATCCACGAAGTACGACGAAGAAACGAAGAAGACGGTTACAGAGCGTAAGACCCTCATTCGCAATGCCTTCTTCCTTCCAGATCAACTTTCAATCGACAGCAAGGTGGAAGCAATTAAACGGAAGCGCGGTATCTATGAAACTTCGGTTTATGTGAGTG
>CAWUKP010000296.1:0-3591 GCA_963922975.1 uncultured Spongiivirga sp.
CGATCGGAAAAATGACCCGTCATCCGTTTTTTGCGGTGCTTGTCTTGTAGGTCTACCAATTGAATATCGGGCATCAACACATCGCCGTAACGCCGTAGGAGCGTCACTAAACCGTATTTCTGCTGCTGTGCATTGAAATAACTCTCTATGCTTGGCGTGGCCGAACCTAGTAGCACTTTGGCCTGATGCATCGTTCCTAACACTATCGCTGCATCGCGGGCATGGTAGCGGGGCGCTGGATCGTATTGTTTGAAGGAACCTTCATGTTCTTCATCCACAATGATCAATCCCAGATTCGAAAAAGGCAGTTGCAATGCTGAACGCGCCCCAACCACCAGCTGCGCTTTAGGATGCTGTTCTAATACATGATTCCAAACCTCTACTCGTTCATTGACGGAATATTTAGAATGATATATGGCCGCTCGATTTCCGAAGTAGCGCTGCAAGCGTTGCACCAATTGTGTGGTCAATGCAATCTCTGGAAGTAGGTAAAGTACTTGTTTTCCTTCGGCTAAGACTTCCTCGATCAATTTCACATATACTTCTGTTTTCCCAGAAGAGGTGACTCCATGGAGCAAACAAACGTCTTTCTCCTTGAAATTCTTTTTGATCTCTGCAAGTGCCTGCTGTTGGTCATCACTAAGCGTATTACTCTGCAAAGTAGTGCCGTCGTAGGATACACGGTCTTGCTGTAAATGATAATCTTCTAAAATCCCCTTATCAATTAGGGCTTTCACAACTGCCGGTGAGGCTTCACTTTTCAACAACAATTGTTTTAAGGGAATATCCTTGTCTGTCTGCGCTTTTAAGGTGAAGAGCGTCATCAGCACGGTTCGTTGCTTTGGTGCTCTTGAAAGTTCGTCTAGTAGTTGCTGCAATGCTTCCTCTGAAGTGAAAGAAGGGTGCAGCCGAATGTAGCGCACCAACTTGGGTTTGTACTGCTCATACACTTCTTCCTGAAGATGCAACAATTCTTTTTGAACCAAGCGGTAAATGGTGGGTAAAACGGTCTTCTTCCCCAAAATATCCATCACATCCTGAATCTTCAGTGAAGACTGGTGTTGCAATGCTTCATAAATCTGAAACTCATCGTCGGTCAAGTCATTTTCATCTACCTCAACCGATTCTTTGCGGTAGATAACCGTTTCACTTTCCAACAAAAACGCAGCAGGCATAGCCCCGCGAAATACTTCTCCCAGCGAACACATATAATACTCAGCGATCCATTGCCAATGCTTCAATTGGCGCTCGGTAACCACTGGGGTTTCATCCAGAATCTGAGCAATTTCTTTGGCCTCGTAGGTTTGTGGCGGACGATGATGTTTTTCGAAGACTAAAGCGGCATACACCTTCCTTTTCCCAAAGGGAACCGCCACCCGCATGCCTTTTTTTAGAAAATCGAATTCCGCCTCAGAAACCTCGTACGTAAAGAGTTTTTGAAGTGGAATGGGCAGAATGACATCGATGAAAAACCGCATGCGCTAAAGGTAGTGACTTCTTCAAAAGAACCCTACTGCACACGGTGCCAAACTTGCGTTCGGTATAAGAAAGCGATATAGCCTCTGACGTTCAATTGGTTGGGCGTTTCAGGATCGATCCAAATCTTGCAGCGATACTCCTTGCCATTTTCAGGATCTAAGATTTTCCCTTTTCCATAGGCATCGCCCACCTTGACCAAATTGCGAATGATCTGTAAACCAAGAATGGGTTGATTGTTTCGTTCGTCTTTGCACTGATCGCACAACGGATTGGGCTCCTCAGGATCCACCAACTCGATGATTTTTCCGAAGAGTTGATCTTTTTCTTTGTAAATCTTCACCAAAGAGCGCGCTTTCCCTGTGTTGTCGTCAATTGTTTTCCAGGTTCCAATGACGGTCTGTGCCCAAAGGCTTGAGCTTACCAAAAAGAAAGCAAGACTACTGATAAGAATTTTTAGATTTTGCACGTAATCGATTTAAGGAAGCGTTTAACTCGAATCCTAGCAACAAAATGTTGCTATTCAACCAAATATACACCATCAAAATCAACAACCCTCCCAAAGCTCCGTACAATTCGTTGTAGCGCGCAAACTTTTCCACATAAATACCGAAAAGGTAGGAAGTAAGCATGACGAGTAGCGTAGTCATCAAAGCACCTATGGAAAAGAATTTCGCTTGGCGCCCTTCTTTGGTGCCGAAATAATATAAAATAGCCGTTGCCAAATAAGTTACGATGAATAAAAAGATCACCTTCCCTATCTCAATACCCAACTCATCCCCTTTGTCTAACGAGCTGCCCGTGGTTTTGCTGGCCAATTCGGATAAATAGGAAACCACATAGAACTCAAAATAGACAAATACCACTGCGGTGATGATCAAAAGAATTGCGAGTACCAAACCTACCCAAAAGGCATACAAATACTGGCGGATGAAATTTCGGGTGAGTTCAACGTGATGTGAGTATTCAAAACCTGCAAAAATTGCGTTAACACCATTGGCAATCAGAAAAAGTGAGAGTCCGAAGGCCGTAGAAAGCAATCCAGCACGCGGTCGGTTGTTGATTTCTTCGAAAATGCTGCTGAAATAATCACCGGTGGCTGTGGGTAGAAAGGTTTCTAAATAGAAAAGCATCACCTTGTCGAAAGGCTCGTTACCGGGTAAACTGATGTGCGGCGTGACGAAGGGAATTAGATTTACCAGAAAAATCAGCAAAGGAAACAAAGCCATGAAGAGGCTAAAGGCAATGGCACTGGCGCGTGTAGACAACGCACCTTTGACGATACCCGAAAAATATAATTCCACCAAATCATATACAGAAAGGCCTTCGAAACCCGGTAGTTTGAGCTTTTGAAAGAGCCGGACGAACCAGCCCAAAATGGGAACACCTTCGAAGGGAGTTTGCTTGCTAGCGCTCATCTACACGGCTTTAAGGCTCAGATCCATATTGTATACCGAATGCGTCAGCGCCCCGCTAGAAATAAAATCGACGCCACACTCGGCATATTGGCGGGCTGTTTTCAAGTTGATGCCGCCTGAAGATTCAGTCAGGCATTGATCGCCGATCATTTCAACCGCCTTGCGAGTATCTTCATAATTGAAGTTATCGATCAAGATTCGGTAGACGCCGTCAGACTTCAGAATTTCTTCTATTTCACCTAAATCGCGTGCTTCCACGATGATTTTCAGATCGCGATCGCTATCTTTCAGATATTGCTTGGTTTTGGAGATCGCTTTGGTAATGCCACCCGCAAAGTCGATGTGGTTGTCTTTGAGCATGATCATATCATAGAGCGCAAAACGGTGATTGGTGCCACCGCCGATCTTCACGGCCCATTTCTCAAGCGCACGGATGCCTGGCGTGGTCTTACGTGTATCCAAGATTTGCGTTTTGGTGCCTTCTAGCAATTTCACAAACTGGTTGGTTTTGGTGGCAATAGCGCTCATGCGTTGCATGGCATTGAGCACCAAACGTTCGGCTTTCAAGATGCTTTGCGAGCGACCTTCCACATAAAAGACGATATCGCCATACTTGACAGGCTGCCCGTCTTCGATAAGCACCTCCACCGTCATCTCTGGGTCGACATACGCAAAGACCATTTGGGCAAAGGCAACC
>CAWUKP010000297.1:0-3579 GCA_963922975.1 uncultured Spongiivirga sp.
GCTACTTTGAAAATGGTATTGTTGTCTGCCGATTTATTATTGCTCTTGGTGCCAAACGTTTTACTGTACGTGATTTTACCTTCGTTGACCAAGCCAACTCCGACAGTAGGGACATTATACTCCTTTATCCATTTTCCTATACTTGTTTCTAAATCTTTTGTAATGCGATAAGGCTGTACTTTGGCAGGTTGATGGTCGTAACTTATTATTCTGGAAACTTTCCAAATATCTTTCTCTTTTTCCCAAAGCTGGACAATCTTTGCAATATCCATTAGTGTTTCTGTGCCATCCTCTTGAATCTCATAAAACCTATGATTGGCTATCTGGAGGGCTCCATAGTTGTTGATGGGATATACTTTCAAACTATTCACATCCAATTCCCTCCGCAACTTTTTCTTTCTACCCTCTTGCTCACTTTTCCATATCCGTTTGAAATTATTAATGAATGTGAGCGCAGTAGTATCTGTTCGACCTCCTTTATCGTGATAAAATTCGAAATCCTTTACCAATACGTTTTGAAGATAATCAGCATTCCTCTTTACAAAGACCGCATCAAATAATAAGCTATCCTGCTTTCTGATGTCCTGTGTAAGCCTTACAAGTGACTCCTCTTGCTGGTATAGAGAAAAGGCATGATCTGTCAATTCTTTGAAAGGTGTTCTTTGAGCATTGGAAGCGTATGCTACCGAAGTATTCAATTCAGGAACGTACAATAACCAGGAACGGTAGCCGTCTATTCCGCCTGTATGTCCATAACATTTAAACCCAGCGAGCTCATAGTTCATAATTCCCAATCCATATGCATTCGAATTGTTCTCGGGAAGCATTCTCTGAAGACCTTCTTTGCTGAGAATCCGCCCTTCGAAAAGGGCATTGATAAAAATATTCATGTCCGTTGGATTTGAAATAATTCCCCCAGCTCCTAAAGGAATTGAATGATGAATGGCATCGCTTTGCTCCCATCCCTTATTGTATAAGAAAGATAGTGCCTCTTTGGGGTCATTGCCCATACCATCGCCGTAATAAGTGTCCGAGAGGCCCAAAGGCACTATAAGCTTCTGTTGGAGAATTGCAGCGAAAGATTTTTTGTAGATATCTTCTAAGATATAGGATAGCAAAATATAGTTATTGTTGTTGTACGATTGTTGCTTCTTGGGTTTGGATTCAAAACCAATTTTCTTTAATTGCATTAACACCTCTCTTTTTGAGTGCGGATATTGCAACCACTCTAGCATTCCTGGTTGGTTTATAATCTCCTTTAGACCGCTCTGATGTCTTAGTAGATCTTCTATTGTGATTTCATTAGCATTCGGAATTTCAGGATAATACGCAGCCAATTTGGTATCCAATGAAATTCTCCCTTCGTCGATTGCTCGAAAGATCATAACGGCAGTCATCAGCTTTGAGATACTTCCAACCCTGTAACGCGTTCGCTCATTAGTTTTGATGTTTCTATCCAAGTCCTGATAGCCAACAGCGCGTTTATATACCTCAGTACCGTCTCTGAAGATCGAAAACACCCCATGCCCTTGGTCATGGAGCTCAATATCCAAAAAGTAGTTGTCCAAGCCTTTGAAAAGGCTTTGTGCGGAGAGACTTTTAATAAATAGTAAAGTAATAATGAATCCTAGGGCGAATGGCAGACTGTGTTTTCTCATTCTACAAATTTTTATTTTTTAACTAATCTATTAGTAGTAAAATTAATATATTAGTTACAAAACTAATTAATTAGTTACAAAATTCAATCTACCATGAAAATAGCGGTTTCAACTTTCTTGATATTATTGATGGGATTCTTTACCGTCCAGGGTCAAAACAATTTTAAGGCTGTCATTGACAGTTTACTTTCGTCAGTCCCCACTAACGATACAGCTTTATCCATTAACATTTGGGCAGATGGCCAAGTACTTGTCGATAAGCATTTTGGGTATGCCAATATCGAACACAAGGTTGAGAACAATCGGAATACCGTTTTTCAAGGTGGCTTTTTGTCGCATCAATTCACCGCCTTTGCCACGCTCTCCTTGGCAAAAGAAGGTATAGTACAACTTGACGCTCCTCTTCTTGAGTATCTTCCTGAATTTAGTCGAATCCCCAAAAACCTACTGGTCAAACATCTGGGCGATCATTCTTCTGGATTGTATGATTATTGGTCCTTAAAAACTATTGCCGGTTGGAAAATCGAAGATGAATTTGACCGGAAATATGGCCTTGAATTTCTTAAGAAACAACGGCATTATGACTTTCAGCCTGGTCAAAAAGACTATTTTAACCTATCAGGGTATCTACTTCTCGCCGAACTGATAGAACGAAAAACAGCTGGCACATTTCAGGAGTATTTATCAAAAAAAGTTTTTGGCCCTCTGGGTCTTCATCACACTAAGTTTGTCTCGCAAAGTGGTGAGCTCGTCCCCAATATGGCTTCTTATTATAGTCAAACAACCAAGGGTTGGAAAACCAATATCTTCAATTATCACAATGATAATGGGGCTGTTGGCCTTTTTACTTCCGCGAGCGATGTCTCAGTATGGCTACAATATCTTATCGAGCTATATCATCAAAACAGCCCACACTTCGCTCCCCTTTTCCAATCAACGCCACATAGCAATTTCACATTTGGTCTCACCCGAGAAAAGGTTAATGACTGGTTGGTCTTCTTTCAAAATGGGTTCTATGGCGGTTATCGCAGTTACACGGCTATCCTTCCGGAGCATAAGGTCAGTATAGCGATATTCACAAACAATGCCAACTACAACGCTAAAGACTTGGGAGATGCCTTGATCAGTACAATCATTGGTAAGAGTAAAGTCACCTCCACAAAAATCCAAAGAAAAGTGTTGGGCCATCAGAAACTTAACCAATATGTTGGAAGCTATTGGGATCCAGAAGAATATCACAGCAAACGGGTGTATCTGGAGAACGACTCACTACAGGTCTACGACGAAGATTACAACTATGGCTATTCCATATTCCCTATTTCAAATAATGAATTTAATATCGAAGACAGAAATCCAGCCATTAAAATACGTTTTGATACTATTGGCTACACCAAACTCATGTCATACATACAGAATGGCGAAGTACTTTCCAAATACAAGTCGTATGTCAAAAAGACGTACCCTGTCTTGACCCTTGAGAAATTTGCGGGACGCTATTATTCAGATGTACTAGACACCACTTACGAAGTCAATTTGGAGGACGGTCAGTTAACCGTAAATCATCCAAGAGCGGATAAAATCCTTCTGCGTCCCTTGACGGATTTTCGATTTGCTACGGGCGCATGGTATATGAGCGAAGTTGATTTCCATTTAGAAAATGATTCGGTACTCGGGTTTTACGTGAATTCTCCAGAGATCAAGAAACTCTACTTTAAGAAATTCCATAGATAGTGTCAAGCATATTCCGCAAACTCTTTGTCAGTATTTTTATATTGCTTTCTTGCCATCAGATAAGTTTTTCCCAGAAAAGACAGCTTGTTGTTGACAAAACAGAAAAACCTCCAAAAATTGATGGGGTTCTAGATGATGACGTTTGGATGCTTTGTCATGTGGCTACAGACTTTACCCAGTTCAGACCTGG
>CAWUKP010000298.1:0-3565 GCA_963922975.1 uncultured Spongiivirga sp.
CCCAATTCCACCAGCCATAAATACTCATGATCGAGTAATAAAAATTCATCATCATATCGCCAAAATAGGCCGCTTTGTACAGGAGATATACGGTAATAGCCGTTGCAATCAAACCTGTTGGATATACCCAAATATTTGCCTTTTTGGCGTAGACTACACTCGCAATACCAAAAACAAAGGCAATGGCCTCTAGAATGATGAATATTGTAGGCGTTTCGCGATACCCCTCTAAGAAAAAATCAAAAATGGGGCTCATAGTCGCTTCTGTCAGATTTAACAATTTTCAGCTGCAAAAGCCCGTGCTCAAAAGAGGTGAACGCAGTCTTAATTTCTTGTTGCAAAACCTTCATGACTTCATCATAAGGACCATACACTTGCGTACTCAAAGGGTTTTCAAGAACCGTTAAACCCGAGGTACGTAAATTTTGAATAAAGGCAATGATGGGCGGTTCAAAATCGTCTTGCAAAGGCGTAAGTGTTAATTCTACAGAGATATTCACAGTTCTAATGTTTTGAGTTGTAGTTCTTTCAAAAAGGTATCGTTATTTTCAAAAGCTGTGCCGATAACTACCATATCTGCCCCTGCTTGATAGGCACTCTTCAGTGCTGAAAGATCACGTATGCCACCCCCCACAATCAATGGAATCTCAACTTGCTTGCGTACTACCTGTATCATCCTTTTGGAGACTGAGATCCGAGCACCACTTCCTGCCTCAAGGTAGATCAGTCGCTTCCCCATCAATTGACCAGCGTAGGCAAGATTCACCGCGCTTTCTAGATCATCTGCAGCGATGGGCTGGGTCTGACTCACCTGCTGAACACTGGTTTGAACCCCTCCATCAATCAGCAGGTAGGCCGTTGGAATTACCTCTAAACTCGTATCCTTCAATTTTGCTGCAGCTTTGGCATGCTGATGAACGAGGTATTCAGGATTGTCACCAGAGAGCAGGGACAGAAATAAAAGTCCGTCTGCCTCTTCGGTTATTTGGGTTTCGTCGCCAGGGAATAGTAGTACCGGTAAATTGGTGTGTTGCTTCAGCACCTTCACCAAATCTTGAGTGAAACCATAAGGCACCGTACTACCTCCAACGAAAATATGAGTACAGGGTGTTTGTGCTACTTCTTGCAGAAACCTGGGAAGGTCAGCGATCTCAGTGACTTCAGGATCTATCAACACCGCCAAAAGCTTTTGACCTTGCTTAGAAGCTTGTATGATGCGCTCAAGTATCGTCATGCGTTTCCGTTCATGCAAGCGTAGGCGCAAGTAAAACCTTCAAACTCGGAGAAGGCAATCTCGTAGAAGGACTCTTCTCCACGATGAATAATCATTCCTGAGGTTGTGCCCAATTCCATTACGAAATCACGAATATCAATGTGCTGTAAAAAACTCAATCCAGGGGTTGCGTACATTTTATATAAAGACTCTTTCGCACACCAAACAATGGTTAGTTTTCGAATGATGGCCTCCGTATTCGCCAAGGTTCTGTACGACTCGAATGTGGTGAATTTATGGGCTATTTTGAGAATCTTTTCGCGTTGTTTTTCAATATCGATCCCCACTGGCTCTGAGCTCACTACAATTCCTGTAAAAATAAAGGAATGGGAAATGGAGATAAACTTTCCATCTTTCAAATGAGGTTTCCCCAATTCGTCATAAAATAAATCACTGGGCTCGTATCCTGCCTCTTTTAATAAATGGCGAATACTCAGAAAACCACGTCGATGTATCTCTGATTTCATGTGCGCCAGACGATCCAGGCAATTTTCGGTAAGCTTCAAATCTTTTGAAAGCCATGCCTCCGTTTCTTCCACCTTCCAAATCAGCACCTTAGTATCCAAAAATGGTGTTATAGTTCTGTAAAGCGGCATGGTTTGTTACAATTATTACGTACCTTTGCAGGCGCAAAAAGAAAAGAAATTATCTAGAACGAAAGTAACGATAAAAACTGATATGGAAACGAAAAACGTCGCATACCTTCCTTATAAAGTAAAGGAAATTTCTCTAGCTGATTGGGGAAGAAAAGAAATCGAATTGGCAGAGGCCGAAATGCCAGGATTGATGTCGCTTCGCGAGGAGTACAAAGATCAGCAGCCGCTGAAAGGCGCACGCATTGCCGGGTGCTTACACATGACCATTCAAACGGCGGTTCTCATCGAAACGCTAGTAGCTTTAGGCGCCGAGGTAACTTGGAGTTCTTGTAATATCTTCTCTACACAAGACCATGCTGCCGCTGCTATTGCTGCCGCTGGTATTCCTGTGTATGCCTGGAAAGGTATGAGCGAGGAGGAATTTGACTGGGCCATTGAGCAAACCCTTTTCTTTGGAGAAGACCGTCAGCCACTCAATATGATTCTTGACGATGGTGGCGACTTGACCAATATGGTGCTAGACCGCTTTCCGGAGTTAGTTGCAGGTATCAAAGGACTTTCAGAAGAAACGACAACAGGTGTACACCGTTTGTATGAGCGCATGGAAAAAGGTACTCTACCTATGCCTGCTATCAATGTGAATGATTCTGTAACCAAGTCTAAATTCGATAACAAATACGGCTGTAAAGAAAGTGCTGTAGATGCGGTAAGACGTGCTACGGATGTGATGCTCGCTGGCAAACGTGTAATCGTTTGTGGCTATGGTGATGTTGGTAAAGGTACGGCTGCTTCTTTTAGAGGTGCGGGTGCTATTGTAACCGTTACAGAAATCGACCCAATTTGTGCACTTCAAGCTGCTATGGATGGTTTTGAAGTAAAGCGATTGGAATCTGTGGTTGCAAACGCTGATATCGTAGTTACCGCAACGGGGAACAAAGACATCGTGGAAGGAAAGCATTTTGCAGCGATGAAAGACAAAACCATTGTGTGTAATATTGGTCACTTCGACAATGAAATTGATGTTGCCTGGTTGAATAATAACTATGGAGACAGCAAAGTAGAGATCAAACCGCAGGTAGATAAATATACAGTGAACGGAAAAGACATCATCTTGCTAGCCGAAGGGCGTTTGGTCAACCTTGGTTGCGCCACAGGTCACCCAAGTTTTGTGATGAGTAACTCCTTCACCAATCAAACTTTGGCTCAGATCGAGCTTTGGAAGAACAGTGAAGCTTACGAAAACAAAGTATATATGCTTCCAAAGCATTTGGATGAAAAAGTTGCCAAACTGCATTTAGCCAAGATCGGCGTAGAGCTTACAGAGCTGCGCAACGAACAAGCTGAATATATTGGCGTACAGGTAGAAGGCCCTTTCAAGCCAGAATACTACCGATACTAAATATTGCTACAAGAAAAGGAGCCCTATCAGTATTGGTAGGGCTTTTTTGTTTGTGTATCTTTCCCAAAACAATTGCCATGCCAGCCAAAAATTCTCAGGTCTTAGCGGAGCTCATTCAACAAATGAATGCCCTCATCGCACAACATGAAGTGCATAACGAAACTGTTTCCAAGGTAGCTGTAGGTTGGCACTTGTCGCATAGCCTAAAAGCCTTGATCAACGTGTCTAAGGTGTTGATGAAATCTGATCCCGATACGGGCAAGCCTAGTTTCAATCTGGCTAAGACAATTCTCTTGA
>CAWUKP010000299.1:0-3524 GCA_963922975.1 uncultured Spongiivirga sp.
AACAGCACTGCTGATTACTTTCTTTGGGAGAAGTTTACCACCCAACCGATTGTAGATCAGAAACACTTTCGTCGTATCGGTGAATGCCCTACACCGTGGCCATGCTTTGTGATTGCAGGAACGCAGCAATTTCTCGATGAGAATGCTTCTTTGTTACCGCATATTTTGGAGGTCATCAATCTGTATACAGCTGAATTTAAAATGATCCCAAGCGTTGATAGAACTCTAGCTAATCGGTATGAGCAAGATCTAGAAGACATCCGAGAGTGGCTCGGCATTACTCAATGGTCTCAGGATCAAATGGATGCGCATACGCTTGAAAAAATTCAACACACTTTACTCCAATTGCAGATCATCCCTGAAAAAGTAGAGAGTAACACTTTGCTCTGGAACGCTTAATCGAAAATCATGAAATGGTAGCTCGAACTTAAGCGATATTTTTTGCGGCTCATCCAATTTTATAGGTGTCTTTTTACCTTTTTAAATACTTTTAAGCAAGCTATTAATCAATAACCACGTGAAGCAACTACTCTATGTATTTGTAGCGTTTTGCTTCTTGATTTCAGTCTCGTCATGCGCCGGTGGACGGCGTTGTATGGGTAAGGGCATAAACTTAAGTGAAAACAGTAACCCAAAGGCGAAACAAGACATCTTGAAGAATAACAACGCGCATCAAGCGGAAACTAAGATAGTTGCTGCTCGATGATCCTTGATCAAACAAGGAAGAAAAGGCTTGCGAATCATTGCAAGCCTTTTTTTATTACCATTCAATAGGTGTTTTGTTCTGTGAAGAGAGTAGTTCATTACACTTACTAAAATGACCATTCCCAAACCAAAATCCACGATTCGCACTTAAAGGCGAGGGATGCCCTGATGTGAGAATATGATGCTGAGATGAATCGATAAGCTTGCTTTTCTTTTTCGCAAATCCGCCCCATAACAAAAACACCACACCACGCTTTTCCCTAGAAATCGTTTGAATAACGGCGTCTGTAAATACTTCCCATCCTTTATTCTGATGACTCCCAGCTTGATGCGCGCGAACGGTTAATGTGGCATTTAACAAGAGAACCCCCTGATCTGCCCAATGGTTTAAGTTTCCACTTCGCGGATATGCTTTACCCACATCAATTTCTAATTCTTTAAAAATGTTGATCAAAGAAGGTGGGTGCGCAATATTCTCATTCACTGAAAAACAAAGTCCGTGTGCCTGCTGCGGACCGTGATACGGATCCTGACCAATAATCACCACCTTCAATTTCTCAAACGTACAATGCTCAAAAGCAGAAAATATCTGCTTACCTGGCGGATAACAGGTATGCTGGCTGTATTCAGCCTTTATAAAATTGGCAAGCGCCTCAAAATACGGCTGTTCAAATTCTTTTTGAAGGCGTTGCTTCCAGCTAGGTTCAATGGATACATTCATGTAAAAGTGGTACTTTTGCAGCGGTTTAAAAATAATCAAATCTCTGTTGAAAACCATTACGCAAAAGACATTACAGGATCTTGAATTTCAAGAAGTTTTGCAGCAAGTGGCTGGACATGCCGTTACCCAAAAGGGAGCTGCCTTGGCACTTGAGATGAAGCCTTTTGTCGATAAACTGTTGCTGCTGCAACGGTTGGGATGCGTGAACGAATACCTTGCTTCCTTTGATAACGACAATCGGATTCCGAATCATGGTTTTGACGCTATTGATGGCGAGTTGAAGCTTTTGAGTGTTGAGAATACGTTCTTGGAAGTCGATGGTTTTCGCAGACTGGCCTCCATGACAGAGACCGTCAATACCCTTCTTAAATTCTTGAAGAAATTTAAGGAGTACTACCCTACACTACTAACCCGCAGTCAACATATCGAATCCAACACAGTGATCATTCCCGAAGTCAATGCTGTTGTGAACCGATTTGGGGAGATAAAAGACAATGCTTCGCCAGAACTGCAGCGGATTCGTAAGGCTATTAATTCGGTTCGTGGTAAAATTGGTCAGAGTTTTACCTCTGCTATGAATCGATATCACCAGGCGGACTACCTAGATGAAATTCGCGAGTCGGTCATTGATAATCGACGTGTGTTGGCTGTAAAAGCCATGCATCGTCGCAAAGTGAAGGGCGCCATCATGGGCAACTCCAAAACGGGAAGTATCGTTTATATCGAGCCAGAAACTACCTTGCAATATTCGCGTGAGCTCAACAATCTCGAATATGAGGAAAAAGAAGAAGTGACTCGTATTCTGAAGGAGCTGACCAATTTCATGCGCCCATTCAAGGAATGGTTGACAGATGTACAGCTATTGCTCACCACCATCGATTTGATCAGTGCTAAAGCCTTGTACGCCCAAAAACTGAATGCAGTACTTCCTGAAATTTCTGAGGACATAACCTATGAATTGCGCGATGCCTATCACCCGCTACTCTATCTAACAAACGAAGCGGAGGGTAAACCTACCTTTCCACAAAGCATCAGCCTGCATCCTGAGCAACGTATTATAGTAATCTCGGGTCCTAATGCAGGTGGAAAAAGCATCACGCTTAAGACGATTGGCCTGCTTCAGCTTATGCTGCAAAGCGGTCTGTTGATTCCAGTACATGAACGCAGCACAGTATGTCTGTTTGATAGAATTTTGACGGATATTGGCGATAATCAAAGTATTGAGAACCATCTGAGTACCTATAGCTACCGTTTGAAAAACATGAATTCCTTTTTGAAAAAGGTCAACGATCAAACACTCTTTTTAATTGATGAGTTCGGTACCGGTAGCGATCCTGAATTGGGTGGAGCGCTTGCCGAGGCATTCCTCGAACATTTTTACAATGAAGGTGCCTATGGCGTGATTACCACACACTACGCGAATTTGAAGTTATTGGCCAACGAATTGCCCCATATGAGTAATGCCAATATGCAATTCGATAACCGAACCTTAGAGCCGATTTTCAAACTGGTGATGGGCGAAGCAGGAAGTTCGTTCACCTTTGAAGTAGCGCAGAAAAATGGCATTCCTTATAGTTTAATCAACAAGGCCAAGAAAAAAATTGAACGCGGTAAAGTGCGTTTCGACGCCACTATAGCGAAACTTCAAAAGCAACGAAATCAATTAGAGAAGACTTCCAAATCGCTGCGCGAAGAAGAATCAAAAGCACGGGAAGAACAACAACAACTCAATTCATTGAATCAACGGCTGAAGGACAAACTTTCCAATTATCAAGAATTGTACGACCACAATCAGCGGATGATTACTTTGGGCAATCGCCTCAATGATTTGGCCGAACGCTATTTTGTTGACAACAAGAAACGGCCTTTAATCTCTGGACTTCTAAGATTGGTGGAAACAGAAAATTCCAAACGTCAGAAAACCAACGCCAAACAAGCCAAAGAGCGCAAGGAGAAGCAAAAGAAAGTAGAAAAAGAGGTGTCTCAAAAAGTAACAGTCATCCGAAAGGAAAAAAAGGCCAAGAAGCAGAAGGAAGTTGCCAAACCAAAACCTCAGCCCAATTTCAAGGTGGGTGATCGTGTGCGTATGTACGACGGC
>CAWUKP010000300.1:0-3517 GCA_963922975.1 uncultured Spongiivirga sp.
CGTGGAAGCACTAATAGCTACTGCAATCATGATAGGTTTAGGATTAATACCTAGTGTGGTTGCCGCCAAAATCGCAATAGGGGCCATCAGTACGGCGGTTGCTGAATTATTGATCGTTTGGCTAAATAGGGTGGTTAATAAAAACACACCTGCGAGCAAAGCAATGGGGTGCAGCGTACCCAATGATTGAACCAAGGTACTTGCCGCCAATTGAGCCGCTCCTGTTTTCTGTAGCGCTAAACCCATTGGAATCATGGCAGCGATCATAATCACGCTGGTCCAGCTAACACCTTTGTAGGCCGTTGCAATGGGCACACAGCCACTAAGCAAGATAATTCCGGCACTAATCAATGCCGCGATGGGCCCAGGAAGCCATCCAAACACTAGGATGACCACCATCAGCACCAGAGATCCTAAGGCGATGTAAGATTTAGGCGTGAGTTCGTCAACATCTTTGACCATCCCCTCCGGGCTGCCACAAATCACTACATTCTTGTAAAATGATTTGAGTTCGGATATGTTTTCCCACTTTCCGCGGATGAGCAAGGCATCTCCGGCTTTCACACGAATTTCTTGATCTTCCAAAGGTTTATTGTTTCTAGAGGCGGCAAGCAGTTGAATGTTGAACCTTTTGAAAAACTTACCAAGTGTAATCGTTCGGCCAATCAAGACCGATTTTGGGGTGATGATGGCTTCGGCCATGCCCACCTCTTGAGAGATTAGATTGTTCTTCAACTCCTCTTCCATCGGTTCAAGTTTCAGTAGCCCTAGTCTGAATTTGATCATCATACGATCAATACTCGCTGGTTCGCCTTTCACCGTTATAATATCATGATACCGCATGATCGTATCTGGTTCGGGAAATTCAATAAAAGGTTCAATGCCTTTGAACGTATTTGGATGCCTTCGCTTGAGACGAAGAATTGAAACACCAAACTCTTCTTCAAAGTTCCATTGTCCAATGGAGGTATCAATTAAGGGCGACAATGAGCGAATACGCAAGCGGTAGTAGTTCTTTCCCGCGTTGTAGGTAGCAATCCAATCAGTCAATTCGTTATCAATGCTTATAGGCCTGTTGTTGGTTCTGTGCGACGGTAGTAATCTGTGCCCCACAAAGCGGAAATAAAGGATTGCAATCAATAAGAGGGGAACTCCAATCAAGGCAAACTCAAAAAAGGAAAAGTCTTCCAGACCTTGAGCAGCTAGCTCGTTACTAACGATAATATTGGGTGGTGTACCTGTCAGCGTTAACAATCCACCAGTGTTTGACCCAAAGGCCACTGGCATCAACATTTTAGAGGGTAATGTACCGAGTTTCCATGAAGCGGACACCGTAACTGGTAATAAGGTGGCCACGGTACCTGTGTTGCTCACAAATCCAGATAGAAATCCCGCACCAAGTGTAATGAGCACCATCAATTTGCTCGTACTATTCTCAGACCACTGCATCAATTTCTTCCCTGCTTGAGCAGTCCAACCTGTTCGCGCTAAGCCTTCACCGATGATAAACAAGGCAGCGATCATAATAACCGTAGCATTGCTAAATCCACTTAGCGTCTCTGGCAAATCGAGAACGCCAAATATGTAAAGTGACAACATGGAAAGCAATGCTACTATATCTGGCGGGTACTTGCCCCAAACAAAGAGTAAAATGGTAATGGTCAAAATAACCAAAAGCGTCGTCATGTGCTTTACTTATTCAATGGTTAGTACTGGGATTTTTGACTGCAACACCAATTCTTTGGTAAGAAGCCCCTTGGAAGGAATGTCGCGTTTAGCGTGATTCCTTGGCAATACGGCAATCATATCAATATCGTGCGAATCAGTGTAGTTAAAAATGCCCTCTATGATGTCTTGGTTCTCTGTGAATGTATGTTCCGAATAAAAATCCTCTAAATAGTACAACAAGGTATTTTCGTTCTTTTCATCTACTTCGGAATAGCCCATCGTTTCTTCGGTGTTCTGCACAGATAGAACGTGTACTTTAGCATTGTGCTTCCTTGCAATCTCGAGCAGTACAGAAAGCGCCTTGGGTGCGTCTATCTCCTTATTCCCAATCACCAAACTTATGTTGTGTACTTCAGTCCGATCCGTATTTTCAGGAACTACAATGACCGGACAGTCTGTTTCCATCACCATTTGCGAAGTATGGGTTGGGCCTCCTTCCTTTTGCAATCCAGAAGTACCCATCACGACCAATTGAGCATTTTTTTCTGTCTTCACCTTCATAATAGTTTCTGAAAAACCACCCTCTTCCGTAATCCACTGCAGGGGTCGTTTCAATTTTGCATTGTACTGACGACTCAGTGCCTGTTGCTGTTCAGTATGCTCAGGAACATCTGCTTCAGAAATGGTTAACAAGTACACATCGATGGCACTATCGCCAATGAAGTTAACAGTGTATTCGAGCGCTTTTAGGGCACTTTTTGAAAAATCAAAAGGAACAAGGATAGAAGAGATTTTTTGCATGATGGTCGTCTTTGATGAATATATGGCGATACTCTTAAAGGTACTAATTTTACATGTCAAAGGTATTGGTGGATTCCTTCGAAAAGCATGACAAATGTCAGCCTTCAATAGGAATTAGTCCTCTGTGATTCAACTACAACGTTTTCGTAAAAAGTTCTTTACACCCCAGAAATACACTGGTTACAAAAAGGGCCTATTTCCTCTTCATTTGTTATGAAATTGAGGGGATATTTGACAAAAATCAACCATCATGATCTTACGCAAGCGCATTTCAACCCTAGTTTTGGTTTCGGTATTGGCACTTTTTACCTCGTGTAACGCCATTAAGACTGCCATTTTTGATCAGTATAGTTATCAACAAGCCATTTCCTTAAAAATTGAGTCTAACGAGCTTCTTGAAAACGCAACACAACCTTTTGCGAATCACGAAGAAGACGCCTCAGAATTATTGAAGGAAGTAGCGAAAATGGTGGAATACGAAAAAAATAAGGAAAATAACAATATCACCTACCGTATGTGGGAATTGATGGGCGACGAAGATAAAAACCTGCTCGCAGGATTGATAAACCGTTGGGAAACCCAAGGCCAATTATCAGAGGTTTTTGTACAACAAGCAACACCCCAAGTACAAGAGGCCTTTGATCTCATCATCAAATACGAATCGAAAAAGGACAAAGAGAGTAAAAGCAGTCTCTTAGACTTTCTAACCAATAATTAAAGACAGCATGGACTTCGAAGAAATTTTCAAACAGTTAAAAGACAATCTATTTGCATTGGTTAGTGACCGAGTAAGTGATTTCACCAAGGAAGGAAAAAAGGATATGAAAGCCTTTTTAGAGTCTTCCAAAGAGAAGTTAAGAGCATGGACCGAATTATTGGCCCAAGGAAAGTTGACGCTAGACGATTACGAATGGCTGGTGAAAAGTCAAAAAGATTTGATGACCATGCATGCGCTCTATCAAACAGGTACGTCAAAAATAAAGTTAGGGCATTTGAAAAATGCCGTCATTCGAACCATTGTGGATACGGTAAAATCACTCGTACCGAT
>CAWUKP010000301.1:0-3511 GCA_963922975.1 uncultured Spongiivirga sp.
CTGCAAACGCATTGATCCAAGACGCAAGCTTGATTTTTACGCTTGATTTCAATGCCTTGTCGAGAATTGGTGAAATGGCTGCCGCCCTTGCCGAGAGCACTGCCAAATTCATCATGATAGATCACCATCAAGAACCAGAAGACTACGCCGATATGCAGTATTCCGACCCAAGTATTGGTTCTACTTGTGAGATGGTCTACAATTTCATCGAAAGCCTTGACCATTTAGCCTTGATAGACGAGGCCATTGCCAACAGCTTGTACACTGGCATCATGACCGATACAGGATCGTTTCGCTTTCCCTCTACTTCGAGTAGAACCCACCGTATTGTTGCGGATTTAATCGACAAAGGTGCCCATCATTCGGAGATTCACAATAAAATATACGACACCAATAGCATCGACAAAATTCAGCTTTTAGGCTGTGCTTTGCAGAATTTGGTATATTTAGCCGAATATAGAACGGCATTTATATCGCTTTCTAGAGAAGAATTGCAAAAGCACCGTTTCAAAAAAGGCGACACCGAAGGGTTTGTCAATTACGGGCTTTCAATTGAAGGAGTTGTGTTTGCTGTTATATTTATTGAACACGAGGAAGAGGATTACATCAAAATGTCGTTCCGCTCCAAAGGTGATTTTTCAGTAAATCAATTTGCCCGAAAGCATTTTAATGGAGGCGGGCACGACAATGCTGCAGGAGGAAGAAGTGATCAGAACATGCATGAGACCATTGCCCATTTTAAGAAGCTATTACCTTCATATAAACATCAATTGACAACATCATGAAACGATTATGGCCCCTACTCGTTTTGATACTGTTGGTTTCTTGTGCGGAGCAAGAAGCCAGGCGACCTGTATCCGTAAGAACCAGCACTTTTTATAAAGAATCAGCCGAGCGCAACAAAAAAATGCTTGCAGAACAGCAAGCCTATTTCAATGCACTATTTGCAAAAGACTCACTGAACGAATACATCGCATCACAAAGTGGTTTCTGGTATCGCTACGATGTCAAAGACACGACTTCGAATGTTTTCCCAAAAGAGGATGACCTTATTAAGCTCAATTTCGATCTTAAGGATCATCAATCAAAGATTATTTACAGCAAAGAAGAAATCGGAATTGTTTCCTACAAGGTAGACAAACAACAAAAACTACCCCAAGGGCTCCGAGACGCAGTAAAACTGATGCGCGTTGGCGAAACCATGACTTTTTACTTCCCCTCTATCCTAGCCTATGGTCATTTGGGGGATAAAAATAGAATTGGCTACAATACGCCTATCATAAGCACAGTAACCCTTATAGAAATTCAAAAACCTACATTAAATTGAAATTGACAATGAAATACCCACAAATTCTATTGGTAATTGCCGCATTAGTCGTCACCGGTTGCAAATCTAAATATCCAGACTTGGCCGATGGTTTATACGCAGATATTCAAACACAAAAGGGAGATATTCTGGTGCAACTTGAATACGAAAAAGCGCCCATAACCGTCGCAAATTTCGTTTCACTCGCCGAAGGCACCAACGACTTCGTTTCTGAAAAATTTAAAGGTAAAAAGTTTTACGACAGCCTTACGTTTCACCGTGTGGTCAAAGACTTTGTAATTCAAGGTGGCGATCCATTAGCGACAGGAACTGGAGGCCCGGGCTACAAGTTCAAAGACGAATTTGATCCGACACTAAAACACGATGGCCCTGGTATCTTATCTATGGCCAATGGTGGTCCGAATGCCAACGGCAGTCAGTTTTTCGTGACCCACAAAGAAACACCTTGGTTGGATGGCAAGCACTCCGTATTCGGACATGTGATTCAAGGGCAGAGCGTGGTCGATTCCATTGCCCAAGGAGATGCTATGAAAACCATTGAAATTATTCGAATTGGCAGCAGTGCAAAACAGTTTGACGCGCCTCAAGTGATGAGTGATTATTTTGAAGAAGAAGCAAAAGCTGAAGAAGCCCTAGCCAATATGAAAGAAGAGTTGGTCAGCGAATTTGATGGCCAAAAAAGTGAAGCCAAGGAGCTGCCTTCTGGGTTGAAGTACTTTGTCCTTAAAAAAGGAGATGGCCCGAAGCCAAGAACTGGATCGATGGTGATGGTTGAATATGCAGGCTTCCTTGCCAATGGCGATCTGTTTGACACCTCGGTTTTAGAAATCGCAGAAAAATTAAAGGCAGTCAACCAACGCAAACTTCAGGCAGGACAATACCAGGCAGTACCTATGGAGTACGGACCGGAAGCACGACTGATTACAGGCTTTAAAGAAGGGTTGCAGCTCATGAATGTGGGCGACAAACTGCGTCTTTTCATTCCTTCGCACTTAGGCTACGGCGAAAGAGGAATTCCTGGGGTCATTCCTGGCAACTCTGATCTTGTTTTCGATATTGAAATCACAGGTCCAGCAGAATAAGCAACATACCAAGTAAAGCATACGAAAAGAGCCCTTCAAAGGGCTCTTTTTACTTTTGAGGAGTTTCTTCCAGAATGGTCGTTACGAATTTCCAAAATTTCTGTACCGAAGAGATGCTGGCACGCTCATCTGGTGAATGGGCGCCACGGATGGTGGGACCAAAACTAATCATATCCATCTCTGGATAGTTTTGCCCTAAAATTCCACATTCCAGACCAGCATGACAGGCCTCCACACGAGGTTTTTCACGAAAAAGTTGTTCGTAGGTAGTTTTCAGAACCTTCAAAATTTCAGAATCTACATTGGGCGTCCATCCGGGGTAGTCGCCTGAAGTTTGCACATTGTAACCTGCCAATTCAAAAACCGATCGCAATGCATTCACCAAATCATGCTTGGCACTTTCCACAGAAGAACGTGTAAGGCACAAGACTTCTACTTTTCCGTTGTCCACCGCAACTCTGGCAACATTGTTAGAAGTTTCCACCAAACCTGCAATCGAGGCACTCATGGCATAAACACCGTTGTGCGCTCCGTACACTGCTTGTAGTAGTTGTTTTTGATGCGCTGAGTCCATTACGTATTCAGGGAGCGCTGCAGCCTCCAAACCAATACTTAAAGATGGCTCAATAGAGGATAACTCTGACTTGACGACTGCTTCATATTTCGCAACAAAGTCTTTAAGCGTATCTGTAGCAGAAGCAGGAACCACCACCACAGCACTGCTTTCTCTTGGAATGGCATTGCGTAGCCCTCCCCCATCTATAGAACTAACAAGTAGCGACACTTCCGTCTGCGCTTTATGCAGCAGACGATTCATGATTTTATTGGCATTGCCCAATCCTTTATGAATATCCATGCCAGAGTGCCCGCCTTTCAGTCCTTTCACCTGAATCCTAAAAGCAGTACTATTTTCAGATGGCTTCGTTTGTGGGTAGCTGCCTGTAGCGGAAACATCAATTCCTCCTGCGCAACCAATGCCTATTTCATCGTCTTCTTCGGTATCTAAATTCAACAGAATATCTCCTTTCAACAATCCTCCTTTCAAGCCCATAGCGCCAGTCATTCCCGTTTCTTCATCAATGGTGAACAGGGCCTCAAAGGC
>CAWUKP010000302.1:0-3491 GCA_963922975.1 uncultured Spongiivirga sp.
TCGTTCTAAAGGAGTTTCCCTATTTTCAGGCAGTTCGCGCTATCCATCTCAAAGGCCTACAAAAAGAAGATAGTTACCGCTACAACGGGGCGCTTAAAATGACCGCAGCGCATACACAAAACCGCAGCGTTCTTTTCGATTTCATTACGAAGAAAACCTTCGACCAACACGATATTGCCACGAATATTCAGCAGCAGCAACTCAATCTGAACGAACTAGAAGTAGCTGCCGAAGAAATCAAGCTCAGCGAATCGCAGCGATTGGAGACCTCGTTGAAAACCAAAATCAGTGATGCCGCAGCTGTCTTAGATCCAAGCCTGTTTCAACAAAAAGAAGCGTCCCGTATTGCTGAGGAAGTTAGCACATCAGAGCAAGACCCTCTTTCAGAGGCACTGGAGTTAGGAAAACCCCTCCATTTTGAACCCAACGAAAGTCACTCTTTTGCGCAATGGCTACAACTCACAAGCGCCAAGCCCATTGAAAGAACACCAGTGGTTAAGGAAGAAAAGCCAACGGACAAGAAGCACAAGAAATTCGATTTGATCGATCGTTTTATTCAAAAGAATCCGAAGATCATTCCTCCAAAGAAAAATAGCCTCGAAGGTAATCTCGCCAATGAACATTTGTTCGATAAGACAGAGCTGATGACCGAGACTTTGGCGCGGGTATATTTGGAACAGAAGAAGTACAAGAAAGCCATCAAAGCTTACAAGATTCTGAGTTTGAAATATCCAGAAAAAAGTGGTTTCTTTGCAGACCAAATTCGAGCAGTACAAAAATTACAAGAATCTAAATAACACAGAATGAGTACGTTTACCATATTCCTAGCATTGATCGTTGTCGTATGCTTTTTGTTGGTCCTAGTGGTCATGGTACAAAATCCTAAAGGTGGCGGTTTGTCATCTTCTTTTGGTGGAAGTGGCTCTCAGCAGATTGGTGGAGTCCAAAAAACAGGCGATTTTCTAGACAAAAGTACTTGGGTACTGGCTACGCTATTGATCGTTCTGATTTTATTGTCGAATGTCAGTTTCGGTGGTGGTGAGCAAGGCTCGCGTGTATTGGAAGGCGAAAATATTGAAAACACAGTTCCCGCAGAAGATACTCCAGCACAGACGCCGGAAGAGACTCCTGAAGAAGGAAACTAAAACATGATATACATTAGATAAAATGCCAGCATGTCACCATGCTGGCATTTTTTTTTACAATCTGTCAGGTTTGGACATATGGCATACTTTCTGCCTAAACACAAAAGAATTAATCAACGTTTAATCTTATTAACTAATTGAACTATAATTATGGCTAACGTAAACATCAAACCGCTTGCAGACCGTGTGCTGGTAGAGCCCATGGAAGCGGAGACCAAAACGGCTTCAGGAATTATCATTCCCGATACTGCTAAAGAGAAACCACAAAAAGGCATTGTAGCCGCGGTGGGACCTGGCAAACCAGATGAACCGATGACGGTTAAGATTGGTGATACTGTTCTTTATGGCAAATATTCTGGCACTGAGCTCAAGTTGGGCGCCAAAGACTATTTGATGATGCGCGAAAGTGATATTCTCGCAATTGTCTAACCGTTACTTGTCATTTCGCACCTGTCTGTAATTTAGGTAGGCTTGCTGCGGAATCTAATCATAACGATAACTTCATACTAACTAAAATCCTGTATCTACAGGAATGATAAAAACGAAAAAATGGCAAAAGATATAACCTTTGACATCGAAGCACGCGACGGACTCAAACGCGGTGTGGATAAATTGGCCGATGCGGTAAAAGTAACCCTTGGCCCAAAAGGAAGAAACGTAATCATTAGCAAATCTTTCGGCGCACCTCAAGTGACCAAAGACGGAGTTTCTGTCGCCAAAGAAATCGAATTGGAAGACGCCCTTGAAGACATGGGTGCTCAGATGGTGAAAGAGGTCGCTTCAAAAACCAACGATCTTGCCGGAGACGGAACCACCACAGCTACCGTACTCGCTCAGGCTATTGTTAAAGAAGGCTTGAGAAACGTAGCCGCTGGTGCCAACCCGATGGACCTTAAGCGAGGCATCGACAAAGCGGTAGAGGCGATTACCAAAGACCTTGAAAAGCAAGCCAAAAAAGTTGGGAACTCTTCTGAAAAAATTCAGCAAGTGGCTGCTATTTCTGCCAACAACGATTCTACGATTGGCGAATTGATTGCAGCAGCTTTTGACAAAGTAGGTAAAGAAGGTGTGATCACTGTAGAAGAGGCCAAAGGAACCGATACCTATGTAGATGTGGTAGAAGGAATGCAGTTCGATCGTGGGTACCTTTCACCCTATTTCGTGACCGATGCAGATAAGATGATCGCAGATCTAGACAATCCGTACATTTTGCTATTCGACAAGAAAATCTCTAACCTACAAGAAATTCTTCCTATTCTAGAACCTGTTGCCCAGTCTGGAAGACCTTTATTGATCATCGCTGAAGACGTAGAAGGACAAGCCTTGGCAACTTTGGTTGTAAACAAACTTCGTGGTGGCTTGAAAATCGCTGCTGTAAAGGCACCTGGTTTTGGTGATCGCAGAAAAGCCATGTTGGAAGACATTGCTATCCTTACAGGTGGAACTGTCATTTCTGAGGAAAGAGGTTTTTCTTTGGAAAATGCTTCCCTAGACATGCTAGGAACTGCGGAAACTGTAACGATCGACAAAGACAATACGACCATTGTAAACGGTTCAGGAAAAGCTACCGATATCAAAGCACGTGTCAATCAGATCAAAGCGCAAATTGAGACCACTACTTCTGACTACGACAAAGAGAAGTTGCAAGAACGCTTGGCTAAATTGGCCGGCGGGGTTGCCGTATTGTACGTAGGTGCAGCTTCTGAAGTGGAGATGAAAGAGAAGAAAGATCGTGTGGATGATGCTCTACACGCTACGAGAGCGGCGGTAGAAGAAGGTATTGTTGCTGGTGGTGGTGTAGCACTCGTTAGAGCTATTGCTGCCCTTGAAAAACTCACTACCGACAATCTAGATGAAGTAACTGGGGTACAGATCGTAGCACGCGCTATCGAATCTCCGTTGCGCACCATTGTTGAAAATGCAGGAGGCGAAGGCTCTGTAGTGATCAACAAAGTATTGGAAGGCAAAAAAGACTTCGGGTACGATGCCAAGTCAGAAGAATACGTTGATATGCTAAAAGCTGGGATCATCGATCCGAAGAAAGTAACGCGTATTGCGCTCGAAAATGCAGCGTCTGTGGCAGGTATGATCCTGACTACAGAATGTGCTTTGACTGACATCAAAGAAGACACTCCAGCAATGCCTCCAATGGGCGGCGGTGGAATGCCAGGTATGATGTAAGCTCACGTACTTTTTAGAATAAATAAAGGCCTCGCTATTTGCGAGGCCTTTTTTAGTTTCTATACCGCCTACTCGTTATAAACAACTTGCAAGTTTATCGCATAACAAGGTTACAACGGTTTTTCCTTGATCTTTCGTTGGTAGTAAAAGGCAGGCAAGAGCACC
>CAWUKP010000303.1:0-3454 GCA_963922975.1 uncultured Spongiivirga sp.
ATTATCGAACCGGTCGCGGTTTTCGAACGGATAGTGCCACTGCGCGTAGGGCATACTGCCTGAGTCGAACCATACGTCGATCAGATCACTTTCTCTCTGCATTGGCTGACCGCTTGGTGAAACGAATACCATGCGATCTACAATGTGTTTATGGAGATCAATATGCTCGTAATTGGCTTCACTCATATCGCCCACCTGAAAGGCTTCAAAAGGATCGCTGTCCATAAAACCAGCATCGATGGCCTTCTTGATTTCCGCTTTCAATTCGGCCACAGAGCCAATGATCATCTCTTCTTTGCCATCTTCTGTTCTCCAAATAGGTAAAGGAATGCCCCAGAAGCGCGAACGCGAAAGGTTCCAGTCGTTGGCATTGGCTAACCAGTTTCCGAAGCGACCTTCTCCAGTAGCTTTCGGTTTCCAGTTAATGGTTTCATTCAATGCAAACATGCGATCTTTCACCGCAGTTGCCTTGATAAACCAAGAATCTAAAGGATAATATAGGATGGGTTTATCTGTACGCCAGCAATTCGGATAGCTGTGCACATATTTCTCCACTTTAAACGCTTTGTTCTCTTCTTTTAGTTTGATGGCCAATTCAACGTCTACCGACTTCTCAGGTGCTTCACCGTCTGTGTAGTATTCGTTCTTCACGTACTTACCTGCCAATTCGGCCAACTCAGGTCTAAATTTCCCTTGCAAATCCACCAATGGCACCAACTTATCGTTTGCATCCTTCACCAAAAGCGGAGGCACCTCGGGTGACGCTTCCTTGGCAACTTTGGCATCATCTGCTCCAAAAGTAGGAGCGGTATGGACGATTCCCGTACCATCCTCTGTGGTCACGAAATCTCCTAAAATCACTCGAAAAGCGTGCTCAGGATGTTCGTAAGGCAGCGCATAGGGAAGCAATTGTTCGTAGCGGATCTCTGCGAGGTCTTTTCCTTTGAATTCTTGCGCTACATAATATGGAATTTGCTTATCCTTTTTACTGAAATTGGCAAGTGCGGCTTCCTCAGCAACTTTTTCAAATTTCTTGCCAGCGAACTGCTTTTCTACCAGCGCTTTGGCCAGTACCACATTGATAGGTTCAAAAGTGTATTGATTGAAGGTTTTTACCAATACATAGTCGATTTTAGGCCCGACCGTTAAGGCCGTATTTGACGGGAGTGTCCAAGGCGTGGTCGTCCACGCAAGGAAGTATATGTTTCCTTTATCTTGCAAAAAAGCGGGCAAGCTTTCTTCAATGGCTTTGAACTGCGCAACAACAGTGGTATCCGTTACATCTTGATAAGTGCCGGGTTGATTTAATTCGTGAGAACTCAAACCTGTTCCTGCCTTTGGAGAGTACGGTTGAATGGTGTAACCCTTATAAAGTAAGCCTTTATCGTAAATTTGCTTTAATAACCACCACACGCTTTCCATGTACTTGGGTTTGTAGGTGATATAAGGATCGTCCATATCCACCCAATAGCCCATTTTCAGCGTGAGGTCATTCCAGATATCGGTGTAGCGCATCACCGCCTTTTTACAGGCCTCATTGTACTCTTCGATGGTAATTTTCTTGCCAATATCTTCTTTGGTGATGCCCAACTCTTTTTCTACGCCCAATTCGATGGGAAGGCCGTGGGTGTCCCAGCCTGCTTTTCGCTTTACCTGGAAGCCTTTTTGCGTTTTGTAGCGACAGAAGATATCTTTAATCGCACGAGCCATCACATGATGAATTCCTGGTAACCCATTGGCTGAGGGTGGCCCTTCGAAAAACACATAAGGGGGTTTTCCCTCACGCGTTTCAACGCTCTTCTCGAATATCTGGTGCTCTTGCCAATACTGCAAGACCTCATCAGCCACGTTGGGCAAATCCAGATGTTTGTATTCTTTAAATTTCATCCGTGCTCTTAGGTTTCTCCTGTCAAGGTCGCGAAATTACATATTTTGGCTGAAATTTGTTCGCTACAAACACGAAAAAGCCCTCGATTAGAGGGCTTTACTAGTTGTATTTTCGAAGCTATTTCTAACCCAAGAAGAACTTTTTACTGAAACTACCATTTTCCGTTTCAATCTTGGCGATGTAAACGCCCTTCGGTTGTCTTATTTCTATGTCAACAGTGTTGCTTGCAAAACCATTGCTTCTCTCCGTTACTTTTCTTCCTAATAAATCATAGATCATCAAACGCTTGATGTCGATATCCTGGGCATTGATCAACCAAAGTTTCTGTGTTTGCAGATCGTAGTGCAACTGTAGCTGCGATTTCTCGAAGTCTGAGTTTGCTAGGGTTTGATTGCGATTTACCACTTCCAAGGAGAAACGACCCTGAAAATTACCTACACCAATAGTTGTCTCGTAGTTGCCTTCTCTTAGATCGAATTCAACCCCCATTAAATTGTCGACGATCTTGATTTCAAATTGATTAGAAATATTTTCCAAGCCGTCGATCATAAACGTTACTTTCCCTCCCGACTTGATATCAGCACCCACCTTTGCGTTCATACGCTGTTCTACTGGTGCCACTGCCTGAATGACGTAACGGGCACTTTCGATCACCCAGAAGGCATCGTTTAGTTGTTCCTCTGCTAAAGGACCATCATATCCAAAATCCACGCCTTCCGTTGTGCCTTCAATGAAAGCAATCATCAGCTGACGGTGAAAACCGTGTTTATCTTCAAATCCTAGGCGTATTCTTGGGATATCGTCTTCTGGAGGATCGTTTTGAAGTGTTTCAAGTGGAAAGACCTGACCGAAATTCAGCACTATTAATAATAGCGCAAGGCCGGCTTTGGCTAGAATTGGTTTACTTGGTTTCATAATTTGGGTTATAGGGCAAATTGTTACAGGAACAAAGAAACCGAGTGTCTCAAAAAACCGACAATAAAATCTATCAAACGGGACGATTTACCGCTAATTGGCTGTGAATCATCCGCTAACCGAACATTTGTGCATTTAAACGAGTGCTTGGTCTATGCAGGTCTTTTGCTAAAAGGAATATCGCAGGGAAGCAATCATATTACGGCCGGGAGCGGCAATTCCTGAGGAATACGGGCGATATCGCTGATCGGTAATGTTTTCTAGTGAAAAGCTTCCTGTGACGCCTCTCATAAACTGGTATTGACCCCTGAAGTTAAGTGTATACCACGAAGGGCTGAACGGATTGCCATTGCCGTCTTGTGCATATAGAAACGGCTTATTCTGCTCTGAAGGCGCTAAATCCTCAAAAGAGAATTCGCCATTGTAGGCCGCAAAAAAGTCAAATTTAAGTTGGTGATTGCTCCAAATCAGGTGTGATTCTCCAAACAGTGGTGGTGCATGGCGAAGCGGAGCTTCTAGGCCACTGTCTAGCTCTTCTTCTCCATTGGCATAGCTCAAAGTAGAGGTGAGCACAAGACGGGGCGCTAGTTGTGCCTCCATTCCAGCTTCAAAACCATAGACTCTGGCTCGCGCCGCATTTTGTATAGCAAA
>CAWUKP010000304.1:0-3450 GCA_963922975.1 uncultured Spongiivirga sp.
TCGCACTGCATCATCCAACGCCTCAAGAGTTTGTAGCTACCAACGATACTTTTGGCGAATCTGGGACACCTGCTCAGCTCATGAAGAAGTATAAAATTGACGCGGAAGCTATTCTTGAGAAGGTGCGGAAAGTAGTGGCGCGCAAATAATTAAGGCATTTCAGCGTTAATAGTCCATAAACCCTTATTAATCAATGATCATGAAAAAACTAATTTTTGCAGTCGCCTTTGCCTTTTTAGGAACTTTCGCTTTTGCGCAAAATTCTAGTGGTTGGGGACTTAAAGGAGGATTTAATTTCAACTCAAACGGAGATATCGTGCAAAGCGCGCAGAACATCTCAGCAGATTCTAAAGTGGGATTTCATTTGGGTGCCTTCGGAAAGCTCAAATTTTCTGGACTTTATGTTCGACCAGAATTGGTCTACACCAAAACCAAAAGTGAATACTCAGGCAGTGATTTTGACATGAGTAAAATTGACGTACCACTCTTAGTAGGCGTAGACATCTTAGGTCCCGTCAGTATTTTTGGTGGTCCAGCGTTTCAATACATTCTTAATACCGACTTAGATAATGTAACACTAGGCGATGTGGAGAATGATTTCACCGTTGGTTTAAACTTCGGCGTAGCTTTATCTCTCAACGAAAATATTGGAGTTGATTTACGCTACGAGCGTGGTTTGAGCGACAATGAGGCAGCTTTCGCTGGTATTGAAGATTCTGGACGTCTCGACACACGTCCTTCACAAGTCATTCTTAGTTTGTCTGTGAAACTTTAACGACCTACGTTTTATCATAAAAAAAGGCGAGCCAAATGGCTCGCCTTTTTCATTGTATGCTTTTTCCAATGCTTTTAACTCTCTGGACAAATGGTTGTATCCAGATAGTCAGGAATGCCGTCTTCGTCGCAGTCTGTAAATACAGGAAGTCCGTCAACAATATCAATCTCATCGATGGTTAAAAGTGTATCTCCATCATCATCATCGTCTGCATAGTTTGGGAAGGTATCATTATCGGTATCATCGTTGAAGAAATTGTCGTCTTCATTTAAGTCTTCCAAATAGGTAGGAATCCCATCTCCATCGTGATCAGATTCTTGCATGACGAAAAGATTGTAGCGGAAAACCAAAGGAGAATAAAAGGGAATGCCCGCTGGCGGATTTGCGAAATAGCCAATTCCTGAAGGAATAAAAGCCGCTGCAATACCAAAATTGTCATACGAAACCGTACCATCACCATTATCCATAATTGCTTCACTTGAGCGAACCGCCGTCAGCGATTCTGCAAATCCACGAATTACGCCACCGCCCGTAAAAGGATTGCCCAACATATCGAACCAAATAGGTTGTTCACGTACATCGAAAATTTCTTCGTTCAACAAAGTACCGCGATAACTCACAAAAGTAGAATCTACACGTCGCGGTGCAGTACCGCCCCCTTCGTTCACTATTAATAAATAAATGGTATGCGGAACAATGGTGCCTTCGTCATCGATATCGACTACCCTTTCCGTAACCTGATCAATCATCGGTGTTTTATTGGCATTATCGCCGGCGATGGTATCAAAGACAATTTTGAAGTCAAAATTGGGATCTACAGGTTCCTGGAAATCTTCGTAGTTATAAAAGTGCGATGATAGGTACTCACGAATCTCATCATCATTCTCGGCAGCCACTTCAGCCACATCGCGAATTGGTATGGTCTGTGGTCCATCATCGTCGCCACAAGCCCAAGCTAGCAGCACTATCGAAGCCCCAATTAAAGTGTTTCTAAGTATTCTCATTCCTTGCTTTATTTGCCGCGCAAGATACAATAATATCCTATTTTTGCTTTGAAGATTAACGTTGTTTTTTGATCCAAAACCTATGCGCATAGACAAGTATCTTTGGTGTGTTCGCTACTTCAAGACGCGGAACATAGCCTCCACTGCCTGCAAAAAAGGACATGTGGCCATTAATGGCGATCAGGTGAAACCCTCGCGTGAGGTCTACCCAACTGATGTGGTGACCGTTCGGAAGGATCAAATCGATTATAAATTACGGGTACTAGATATTCCAGCGAGCCGCGTAGGTGCTAAACTGGTGGATATATATCGCAAAGATATTACACCAGAGGAAGCCTTTGAAAATCAGGAACTCCTTAAACTAGCCAAAGATCATTATCGAAAAAAAGGTATGGGTAGACCCACAAAAAAAGATCGTCGAGACCTAGATGAATTTACTGCGGAAGAATAAGCAGCGATTTCTATCTTTACACTTTGAAAAAGCCAACGTAGGCCATGAACAAGAATACCATACTTACACATAACGAAATTCAGCATAAAACCAAGCGCATCGCGTATCAGATCTACGAGACCTTTGTAGCCGAAGGCGAAGTCATCATTGCAGGAATTTCTGGAGGTGGCTACACCTTTGCCCAGCGTATTCATGAGATCTTAAAGGAAGTGAGCGATCTGGAGCTTTCTTTATGCGAAGTTTTCATCGATAAAAAACAACCACTGGCTCCTATCAAAACGTCCTTAGCCCGAGAAGCCTACGAAAATAAGCCCTTGGTATTAGTGGATGATGTTCTCAATTCGGGCACTACGCTCATTTACGGTGTGAAGCATTTTTTGGAAGTTCCCTTGAAAAAATTCAAAACGGCGGTACTCGTTAATCGCAATCACAAAAAGTATCCGGTAAAGGCCGATTTCAAAGGAATTTCGCTTTCCACCTCTAGTAAAGAACACGTAGAAGTTTCTTTCTCTCCCAACAACGACGAGGCCTACCTACTGTAATAACTTAGACGTAATTTCTTGTACTACCGATTCGGCCGATTGGCCTGGGGTCTGCACCACATGATTTGCCTTTCGATAAAAGTTATCGCGCTCAAACAAGTGTTTCCCCACAAACTCAATCAATGCTGCGTTACAAGGGAGATGTGCTATTAAGGGTCTTTGCGTTTTTTCTTTGGCCAAACGTGTCGTTAATACGCTTACTGGAGTATGTAGATAAAAGCTTTGGTCAGTGTATTGATGTACCAAATTCATGTTGTTACCAAAGCAAGGGGTACCCCCGCCCAAAGCAAGTACCAGAGCGGTTTTAGTACTCAATACTTCTTCTAAATAAAAGGCTTCCTTCTTGCGGAAATACACTTCTCCTTTGGAAGCAAACAATTGGGAAATCGTGCTGCCTTCCATTTCCTCAATGTAGGCATCAAGGTCCAGAAAACTCATTTTCAATTGGTTGGCAAGCATTCGACCAATAGTCGATTTACCACTGCCCATATATCCGACCAGTACAATCATAATTCGCAAAAGTATGCAAGTTAAGGCACTGGCTCCAAAGTCAGAAAATTAATGCCTCATTTGACTGGGATTATAAATTATACATAGTATATTTGCACCCGCAAATTCTTGCAGACCTGGTAGCTCAGTTGGTAGAGCATCTCCCTTTTAAGGAGAGGGTCCTGGGTT
>CAWUKP010000305.1:0-3448 GCA_963922975.1 uncultured Spongiivirga sp.
ATCTAAGGAGTACATCCGATACTCGTGTGCAACCGTTTCGAAATTCTTAGTGACTTCACCTCCAACACGCAAGGAAGGAGAATTGGGATCGTAAAATTCAGGGTGTTTGGCTTCTAATTCCTGCAGCTCTTTGAGCAGCATATCGAACTCATAATCCGAGATACTTGGTGCATCCAACACATAATACTTGTAGTTATGCTGCCGCAGTGCCTCACGAAGGTCTTCGATTTTTTTCTTTACCTCCATACTTAGGTCTGCGTTTTGTCCATCCACTTCTCTACCTGAGGCGGTTGGTAGGCCTCCATTTGGGCCAGCAAATCCTCAATAGAATTTGCGATAAGAAGCATGTCATAATTTTCTTTGCGCAACAAACCTGTGACTACCATATGGTTGAGCAAGTGCATTAAATGGTCATAGAAACCATTTACATTGAGGATGCCGATAGGTTTCTGGTGAAGTCCAAGCTGTGCCCAGGTAATCATTTCGAACAATTCTTCTAAGGTGCCAAACCCTCCAGGTAGGGTGATGACGCCGTCAGAAAGTTCGTGCATCTTTAATTTGCGCTCGTGCATGTTTTCGGTGACGATCAATTCATCAAGTCCTAAATGTGCCACCTCTTTCTTCTTCAGGAAATCCGGAATCACTCCGATGGTTTTCCCTTGTTTGCTCAAAGCACCTTCAGCCACTTGGCCCATGATACCAATGTTACCAGCACCATATACTAAGGTAATGGCACGCTCAGCGAGTGTTTGACCTAATTTATAGCCTTCTGAAACGATCTGATGGTCGTTTCCTTCACTACTTCCACAGAAGACCGCCACACTTTTTAACTTTTTTATACTTCCACTTATCATACGCGGGTTTTGGTTGATATCATTTTTGAGCTGAATGTCTTGAAAATGGTTACCTTCTAACAGGTCGGTCATCTCTCGACTAAGATACTGATTGATCTCAAAGAACAATTGTCCACCACCTTTTAACTTATCAACAGCATTGCTGCTAATCGCTTTGTAAAAAAGAAGTGGGTCTTCATCTTTCACAAACAAGGCCATATGAGGTTCGTGATTGAGTACGTTGCTACGCATTTGCAATTGCTCAGAATCGCGCACATAGGGTGGATTTGATACGATGATGTCAAACGGACCATCTACGCTCCACAGATCGAGCGCATTCATCTGTTGGAAGTGTACGGTGACTCCTAAATTTTTGGCATTCTCCTCGGCAACTTGAAGGGCTTCTTCGGAGATATCTATGGCAACTACGCTGGCGTTTGGGAGGTTTTTTGCCAGGGAAATCGCAATACAACCACTTCCTGTGCCCACATCTAAAATTCGGAGATGAGCATCTTTATCTTTTACATCATCCAAAATCCAATAGACCAACTCTTCTGTTTCTGGTCGTGGAATAAGCACATGATGGTTCACCTCAAAATCAAGTCCGCAGAAGGTGGTCTTCCCGATGATATACTGAATGGGAACTTCTGTCTTCAGTTTGGCGAGCGCAGCAAAGAAAAGCGACTCTTCCTCTTTCGTAATGCTGAACTGTGGTTGAAGTGCAAGCACGAAGCGCTCTAAGCCAAGGTAATGATGTACTAGAAGATCAAAGAAACTTTGTACTTCGGGCTTACCGTAGTGCTCATCAAGTTCTTGATGAAATAGCTTTTGAACTTCCTTCAGCAACATCTAGAATCGTTTCAACATCCAAACGGGGCAACTGTAGTGCCCAGTATTACCCAGCGGAGCTTCGATGTACTCAAAACCAAACTTCGTGTAGAGTTTTTGGGCATCTTCCATGTAAGGCATCGTTTCCAAATAGCATGCATCAAAACCAAATTCCTGGGCGCTGTGCATACAGCGTTCCATCATTTGATAGCCCAAACCTTTGCCACGAGCTTCTGGAAGAAAATACATTTTTTGCAACTCGCACACATTGCCTTGGTAATTGTCTAATTGGGCCACACCGCCGCCTCCGTATATAGCATCTTCTTCAGCCACCACAAAGTAGACTGCCCGACTTTTGTTGTAGGTTTCAAACATACGATCCAAACTAGGGTCCTCATACGCTGTTCCTACCTTGCAAATGCCCATATCTTCGAAAACGGACCTTACAACTTGTGCCATCTGAGGGTTATCTTTAGGTTGTATCTCTCTTATAATCATCTGTAGCCAGCTGGACTAATTACACTATTTTTGTGCCGTGAAGATACAGCAAAAACTTAGGCTAACATGATCAAGAATACTCTTTTCATCCTACTATGTACACTTACAATTATAGGGTGTTCTGTTCGGGAAAAACCAGTTTTCGTCAAGGTAGAAAAGCTCGAATTGCTGGAAATGCGATCAGATACTTTGGTGGTGAAGGCAGACGTATACTTTCTGAACCCCAACGATATTGGCGGCACCTTAAAAAGTGACGGCATTGACGTTTATGTGAACGACATACAAATGGGTGCCGTTGTTTCCGAAGCATTTGCGGTGCCTGCGAAAGATGAGTTTCAAATTCCGTTGACGGCAAAAATTCCGACAAGAGCGGTGTTTGAAAAAAATAAGGACGGTATTTTGGGCGGGGTTCTCAACACCTTACTCACCCAGAAAATAGCTGTGCGTTACAAGGGAAGTATTACTTACAGTGCTTTAGGATTTAGTTACGACTATCCCATTGATATTGCACAAGACATTCGGATTAAAAATTGACGGTACACGAAGCATACATGCAAAGGGCATTACAGCTCGCTCAAAAAGGGGTTGGAACGGCCAGACCTAACCCCAGTGTTGGTTGCGTGATTGTGCATAAAGATCGTATCATCGGCGAAGGATTTACCAGTCCGTATGGAGGTCCGCATGCTGAAGTAAATGCAATTGCCTCGGTAGTAGATCAGCATTTGCTTGCAGAAAGTACGATGTATGTAACACTTGAACCTTGCAACCATTTCGGAAAGACACCGCCGTGTAGCGACTTAATTCTACAAAAAAGGGTGAAAAAATTGGTGATCGGATTACAAGATCCAAATCCTCAGGTAGCAGGCAAGGGTATTAAGAAATTACAGAATGCTGGATGTGAAGTGCTCGTAGGTGTCAGCGAAGCAGCGTGCAGATGGCAACACCGCAGGTTTTTGACAACTCAACTGAAAAACAGACCTTATGTAACTTTAAAATGGGCACAAACTCAGGATAGTTTTTTGGCTCCTACTCCAAGTTCTCGGGAAGAAAAAGCACCTGTTTGGATTACGAACGCGTATTCCCAGCAACTGGTGCATAAATGGCGTAGCGAAGCGCACGCGATTTTAGTAGGAAGCAATACGGTATTACAAGACAATCCCAGTTTGACCACAAGACATTGGGGCGGTGCATCGCCCGCTCGCATCGTGTTGGATCGTACTCTAGCATTGCCTGAGGACCGGCGTGTTTTCTCTGGGGAAACAAAAACTGTGATTCTACACCATGAAGAA
>CAWUKP010000306.1:0-3432 GCA_963922975.1 uncultured Spongiivirga sp.
CAATAATTCGGTTCTCGCGGCAGTACCCGTAGTTGAAGGATCAATGATAAAAATATCCTTTCTTGAGATACCATCGTTGGAAGTGAAGGTGCAGATCACTTGCGCTTCATTGGGCGAAAATCTTGGATCTAGATCGTTAAAGCCATCCGGCTTATCCACAGATACATCTAGAGTAGTATCTGTTCCAAAATCGTAGATGAAAATATGCGAGTTCAGTCTTCGATAATCAGGGCTCTCAAAGCCAGAAATATCATAGGTATACAACAAGCGTTGATTGTCTACGGAAATATTCAGACCGCCTGCCGCACCTGAGACGCCTGTAAGTATGGTGTCCTGTAAATTTCCAGCGGTATCAATGGTGAAAATAGAAACGTTGTATCCGTTGACATCATTTGTTTTCAGGGCAATTAAAGAGCCGTCAATGCTCCAGTCTACCTCGCTGATCAAACTTCCGTCCGTGGTTTGGTAAATCTGCGTAAGACCTGAACCATCTGCGTTGATTCGGTATAGTTTGTCAAAGTTAGGATACAAGAGTTGATCGCCTGCATTAGACCACGCGAAATCCAGTTCCTCAGGATTGAATCCAGCTACAGAAACGGATGAAGTTATTTGTTCTATATCACTGCCGTCGACGTCCATGGCGAATATCTGGGTTTGCGCACCCGCACTGCGCAAGAAGGCAATGCGATTGGTGATGGCATTTCGTCTAGGTCTCCAACTATTGGTGCCGCTGGTGGTAAGCTGCAACTCTTCAGCGCCATCCGCATCAGAATTCGAGAAGATAACACTATTATCACCTACCTGTCTGGCATAGATAAATCTATTCTCTGGAATGGCTGTAGTGGTAAAGGTACCCAATTCACTTAGGGTAGATTGTTCATTGACCCCATCATTCGCGCTTACTTGCCAAAAATATTTGGTCCCGAAAGTTAATCCTGAAACTGTTTGCGTGGTGTCTGTAAGTTGCTCGAACAAAATTTCGTCGTCGTTCTTATCGTTTTTCAATGACACGGTGAAAGTCATGGGGTCTTCGTCTGGATCCATGGCTGACCACACTAATTCTAACTCCAGTGGTTGATCTACTGCTCCCTCTTCAGGAGTGACCAAAACAGGAACATTTGGTGGTCTGTTATTGGCGGTTTCTGGCTGCATTTCAAAAATGACATTCACAGTAGTTCCAGCCACTACTGTAACCCCTTCAAAATTAGTTAGTAATCCTTCCTTTTCTGCCTGCACGGAATAATTTTCTTCTGGTATTTCTTCCAATAAAAACATGCCATCAGCATCTGTAAAGGTGGTAGAAGTCACCGGATTCGTCGATACTTTGACATTTTCAATCGGTTCGAAGGTACCAGCGGTCACTACTTGTCCAGAGATACTACCAAAAGGAGTAATTTCTATAGAATCGTCATTACACGATGAAGTGATTAAAAGTAGGGAAACCATCGTCACCATTCCGATGAACCACCAGTTTTTATATTGGAAAAGTTGTTGTTTTTTCATCATTTCTGCAATTAAAAATAGAAGTTAAGACCTAGACCAAAGCGCGCATAGAAGTCGTCGTTGGATCCGAAATCGATACCATCAACAGTGTCTGAGAATACTAAATTCTGTTCTCCGAAAATTCGAATGCCCAAATTGTCCTTGATCATGTATTCAATACCACCACCTGCTTGCGCTTTAGGGCTGATATCTGAAAGGCCGTTCGGAGCATGAAGTCCTACTCCGACGTAGGCATAGGGGGTAACACGATCAAAAGGCAATAACATCGCTTCAGCATTGAGGTCTACCGACATGTAGCCTTCATTTAAAAAGCCTTTATTAGCCAGTGTAAACTTGGTATATCCCAGATTCATATTGAGATATGGGGTGAGGTAACGGCGGTATGTTCCTCCAAACATATATTCGAGTTTTGCATCGGGGTAATCGCCATCGATCACGGTGCCTCCAAAATGTACCTGTGCGCCGTTCTTCGCACGTCGCTCGCGAAAAACACGATTGTACAACTTCGTACCTTCGTCAATCTCAAGATCTTCTTCATAGCTGGCAACTAGGTCGTCGATTTCTTGTTTGGTAGCTTTTGCGGTCCATAATTCATCACGAACACCTTCCACAATCATACCTTCAACTGCCTTTTCAATGGCTTCTGTAATAGCCAATTGAATAGGTTCGTTGCGAGTAAAACCTGTTTCTGCTTCCAGGAGACGCTGTAATTTCACATATCGAAACATACTTCCGTCTAGCGCTTGCGATAGAATGGTTTTGGAAACATAGACCGTTTTCAAAATCTTACCACTCGAGGTTGAAACAGCGCGAAGGTAGATGGTAACCCGATCTTGACGGTAACGCGTAGAACTTCCGATACCGAAATAACGCGCTCCAAGACCCCCTGTAACAATGTTGGAATCGTAAGATACAATACCACCCTCAAGCAATACGCCAGCGTATAGCAGCGGTGGTAGTTGTGGCTCATCGGGATTGGTAGTAGCACGATACTCCTTACGTGTGTTTCTTATAATATTACGTTCATTGAGCAGGTTGCTGAGATTCTCGCGTTCAATAGGAACGAACCATTGAGAGTCTTCTAATGCCTTGATCAGAATGGTGGTGGCTCCTTGTGTTACTGCCGTACTGAAGGTGCTTCCAGCTTCAGTTGGTTTGTATTGACCAGTCTGGTCTCTAAACTTATAAACCCCAACTACCACAGGTTCAACAGGTGGTGGTAAGTCTCTTAGTTTTCCTGTTGCAACGGTATTTTCACCAAATCGAGCATCCTCGAAGCCAAGAGGTTGATTGAAAAAGGTGCTGCAACTACTAAGACCAGCAAGGGCTATTCCCAGAAAAATGAGTTTGAATTTATTCATTGGTTGTTAAAGTAAGTCCTTAATTGGGCACAATAATTTGGGTGGTGTCGCCGGTAGAGGTATCGAGGATATTTACCACAAGACCTTCGCTCGAAGGAAATATCTCAATAAACAGCGAACCGAACGAAAAAGTTCCCTCCTGTAATCCGTCGGTGCCAAATTGATCTGCAAAAAGCGATCGGGATATTTGATTTAGCAATTGATTGTTGAGGTTTTCGGCAAACTGTTCCACCTCGGAAAGCTCCTCTCTTCCATTGTCTTCTTCTTGAAAACCATTTTGTGCCTCGGCAGAACTCAGCAGCCAGTTGTAGTTAAACGTATCACCACCAAAGGCGGGATTACGCGGTTCGTAAACCAGTTGCTGAGCACCCATTGCCCATGCGGAAAGGCCTAATACGAGTGCAAAAATTATTCTTTTCATATCTAAATTCTTTAATACCTAATGTATTCTTCTTGTCTTTCCAAATTCTTGAAGTATCGAAATACTTGCCGTAGCGATACTTGTGCTTGGGCCTCTAGATAGTCATCCTTGGGCCGTGTGATAAACTGATGAACATTATTATCCTCT
>CAWUKP010000307.1:0-3401 GCA_963922975.1 uncultured Spongiivirga sp.
GGAGTCGAACCCCCACGCCTTGCGGCACTAGATCCTAAGTCTAGCGTGTCTACCAGTTCCACCACATCCGCTTAGGGCTGCAAATATAATTAAGATTTTGAACTTAGCATCTTTCCCCATTTAAAAAACCTTCTTTTTTGTACATTTATAATGCAAATTCGCATCTATGGATTCCATTCATCATTACGTTCAACAACACAAAGAACGTTTCCTACACGAACTCATCGATCTCCTCAAAAAACCTTCCATTAGCGCTGATCCAGCCTATAGTCAAGATGTTCTCAACACCGCTGAAGCCATCAAAGAGCAATTAGAATTGGCAGGGTGTGAGGTGGTCGAAATCTGTGAAACCCCAGGGTATCCTATCATCTACGGGCACAAAATAATAGATTCCGAATTACCCACCGTTTTGGTGTATGGACATTACGATGTGCAGCCACCCGATCCCTTGGATCTTTGGGACGCTCCGCCTTTTGAACCAGTCATTAAGAAAACGAGTTTGCACCCAGAAGGTGCCATTTTTGCGAGAGGCGCCTGTGACGACAAAGGCCAGATGTATATGCACGTCAAGGCCTTTGAATACATGGTAAAAGAAAACCAACTACCCTGTAATGTAAAATTCATGATTGAAGGTGAAGAAGAAGTAGGTAGCGAAAGCCTTTCTTGGTTTGTAAAGCAACACCAAGCAAAATTGGCAAACGACGTCATTCTCATCTCGGATACCGGAATGATCGCTAACGATATTCCTAGTATTACCACGGGCTTGCGCGGCTTGAGCTATGTGGAAGTAGAAGTTACTGGACCCAATCGAGACCTACACAGCGGTCTGTACGGCGGTGCGGTAGCCAATCCTATCAACATTTTATCTAAAATGATTGCCTCATTGCATGATGAAAACAACCACATCACTATCCCTGGGTTTTATGATAAAGTAGAAGAACTAACGCCTCAAGAACGGGCCAAAATGGGGGAAGCTCCTTTTTCTCAAGAAGCGTATAATGCTGCCCTGGAAATAGAAGCCGAATACGGTGAAGCAGGTTACACCACCAACGAACGCAATTCTATTCGTCCTACCTTGGATGTCAATGGTATTTGGGGAGGATATATCGGGGAAGGTGCGAAAACCGTTCTTCCTAGCAAGGCTTATGCCAAAATTTCTATGCGCTTGGTACCACATCAAGACTGGGAAGAAATTACCGAACTCTTTACGAAACATTTCACCAGTATTGCGCCCAAAGGAGTGAAGGTGAAAGTATCTCCACATCACGGCGGACAAGGTTATGTCACACCCATCGATAGTTTGGGGTACCAAGCCGCGGCTAAGGCGTACGAAAAAACATTTGGGAAAACACCCATTCCACAACGAAGTGGTGGCAGTATTCCAATCGTTTCTCTTTTCGAAAAGGAACTGAAAAGCAAGACCATTTTAATGGGCTTCGGTCTTGATAGCGATGCCATTCATTCACCCAACGAGCATTTTGGCGTTTGGAATTATTTGAAGGGTATTGAGACGATTCCTTGGTTTTACCATTATTTTGCCCAACTTCATTCAAAGAAATAAACCAAACGTTTAGCTCCATTAAAAGAATGTGATCACTACGATGCTAGTGCTTCGGCTATTTGTGCTACATTTTTGCGTTCAAACCATCGAATCACTTTAAGCACCCAGCGCAGCCATCTACTTTTTGTATGAATAAGTCCCTTGGCAATACGAGCAATAGAACGATCTCTATCTGCAATACATTTCGTCTTGTCGGCAGCCTCGTGATATTTCAATGCAAAGCGCCATGCTTCATCTCGCGCGATTTCAATGCTAAAGCTGGCAATGAGATCTTCCCTTCCTTTGGCTATTTGGTCTAGGAAAGAGAATAGTGGAGATACTCTGTTGATCTTCTGCTGCACCTTGTCAACCATGCTTGCCAAGATATCATTGATCTGGTGATAATCATCCAATAGCTGATGGAGTTTGGCATTTATGGCTGTTTCTGAAACGGCAATTCCCAAATCGAGATTGATGTGTGCGTTCATTCCTAAAAGCAAATGCTGAAGTATGAGTAATCGATGATCTGTAGCGGCTTTAAAAGCCTCTTCCCAACTGGCCGTTGGTTTTTCTCCATTTTTAAAACGAAAATAGGCTTCGAGATACCGATTCGCAAAAAGCACGTCCAGACGTTCCATTCGAGCATTGTCTTGAAAAGCTTCGTTTTCTATGCCCTCTTTGACCTTTTGCGTCACTTCTCTGTACAAAATAGGAAAAAAGACCAACGCACTTTCATGCTGGATTTCTGCGGAAATGATTTCATCTAGAAAAACAATAACCTCCTCTATAGTTTGGGCTTGTTTGATCATGAAAAGAATCTACACTATTGGTTTCAAAGTTGGAAGCGCATGTTAGTGGCAACGCCTGACAATCAACAGGGTAAAAAACCCCATTTTCCCTTTATTAACCATCAAAACACAGAAAACAACTGCTTGTAGGCATCAAAATCCGTATATTTCTTCTAAGCTAACTGACGCTATTCCAACTATGAAGGGTTTTTCTGGTTTTTGGCAAGAACTAAGAAGAAGGAATGTACACCGCGGTATTATTTCGTATATCGTCTTTTCCTGGGTGCTTTTACAAGTAATTTCGGTGCTAGGATCGCTCATTGACGTCCCCAGTTGGCTCGGCAAAGCAGTGTTGATCACCTTACTCATTCTTTTTCCATTTTGGACCGTTTTCTCTTGGTTTTACGACATCACACCAGAAGGCATTAAGTTAACCTCAAATGAGCGTGCAGACCTCACTCCAGGCCGCAGAGAGAAAGTAAGCAAACGCCTGAATACCTTCATCACAGTCTTCTTACTCTTGGCCGTCGTGCTTCTTTTTATTGATCGCTTCCGATTGACTGCTCAGTACGACAATGCTACTGCCTCAGAAGCTCGCCTCGAAAACAGCATTGCCGTGCTTCCTTTTAATGATATTTCTGTGGAAAAAAATCAGGCGTATTTCGCAGATGGTCTTGCCGAAGAATTGATCCAGAACCTCTCCAAAATCATAGGGATGCGGGTGACTTCAAGGACCTCTGCTTTTTCGTTCAAGGACAAAACCGTGGATATTCCGACCATTGCTCAACTCCTCAATGTGAATTATGTGCTGGAAGGCAGTGTTCGCACACAGGACAGCCTGATACGGGTGAATGTACAACTCATTGATGCTAAAAACGATCGCTCTACTTGGTCAGAAACCTGGGATAAACCCCTTGGCGATATCTTCGAAATACAAAATGAAATAAGCACAAACATTGCAGACAGACTGGCACTCAGAATCACAGATCACGCCATCCCAAAGGTGAAAACGGCAGATCCAAAAGCCTATCGTTTGTTTTTGGAAGCCAAATATGTCATGCATTCTACCTTCA
>CAWUKP010000308.1:0-3380 GCA_963922975.1 uncultured Spongiivirga sp.
TTGGGCGTCTGTTTGTGTTAGTAATACTTTCAGTATAAATGATGTTATTCTCAAATACCCCGCCTGTGGTGAAAGTTTGCAAAATGAACTGAATCACCTCTCCGCCAGCCACACTTCCGGCAACATAATAGTCAAAATGAAGGTGCGTAAAATCTGTTAAATCTTGACCATTACCAATACCTAGATTGTACTGAAAACCGTCACCCGAAGAGTTAACGGTTGCTCTCAGTGTTTCATTTGAATTGATAAAAATATTATCGAGAGTTAATGGGCCGGCACCGAAGGACTGCACTCCATTATTTCCGATGTCTGTATATGCTCCACTAAAAATAGATAGGACATCGGCTGCAGCTCTTGCTGGAGGTTCTGGGGCCTCAACAGAAGGGGCAGCTGCTGCTTCAGTAAAGTTTACCAAATAATCCTGGACAGTAATACCATCGGGTGCTGTAACCGTTACAGTAGTCGTTCCAGGTATTCCTGAGGCGTCAGTTACACTAACATTAGATGATCCCATTCCTGCTTGGGTTGCCGTACCAGTCACGGTCGGAACCATTGTTGTGCCATTTGGCAACTCAACATCATAGGAGAACAATGTTGGTGCAAAACCGTCTACCGTCATTCCATCAACTTGCAAGTCTGAAAGGGTAGCGTCTGAGTTAGGGTCTGATTCTGGTTTCCAGAAGTATAAATTGTCCATGTAGAGTGTAGCTCCGGCCAAAGTACCTGAGGACCCGAAGACAATTTGAAAAAGTGCAGAAATATCACTAGAACCACCAGATACGACGTTGAAATTTGCTAGTTCAGCGTCGATAGAGATCCATGCACCAGCCTCTCCGGGAGAAAAGGCGTAAGTGAATTCTATTTCGTTGGATGTTGGACTCCCGGTCCCATTAGCAAAATTCGCTAACTTTGGAAGAATAACATCCCCTGCGTCGATATTGTCAACCCAAATATCAACATGAAAATTTGTAAAATTAGAAAGATCGTTTGTTGCCGATAATTGAATCCCGATAAAAGCTCCACCAGAAAGCGTATATCGCTTAACGGCATCTCCTCCAGCAGTATCGTCAGCAACATCAGCATTATCCCATGTTGTCGAAAATTCACTAACTGCAATATTCGAGTACGCATCACTAAAGACCGACACCACATCAGCGGCGTTGCGAGCGGGAGGGGTCGGTGCGGCTGTGCTTGGCTGCCCGATGGAATACCATGACAACATTAAGGCAAAGAAAAGAGTAATTTTTTTCATAATACACATTTAGATTAATAACGTTGCTTACAAAATAATGGCTTTTATTACGGAATTGATAATTTATCACCTATACAATACCCATACAAACCATTTTATATGCGTAAAAAATGCACATTTCTTAAGAAATTAACAATTCCATTGAATGTTTAGGCTGTACATCCTTTCGCAAATTCAATCAACCATCGAATCTGAAGTCGCCTTCCAAAGTTGTCACGGAACTCCCTCCAACAAAAACTTTGAAATCACCAGGTTCTGCTTCCCACTTCTTTCTTGCGGTAAAAAACTGTATGGTTTCCTCATTAATGGTAAATGTGACCTTCTTACTTTCACCAGGTGCTAGCGTAACCAACTCAAATCCTTTGAGCTCCTTTACGGGGCGGGTGATGCTTCCCACAAGATCTCTGATGTAAAGTTGCACAACTTCAGTACCCTCTCTACTTCCAGTGTTCCTAAGTTGGAAGCTTGCTGTGAATTCACTTCCTGCACCGAAGGAATCGCTGCTCAGTTGCAAATCACTATACTCGAAACTGGTGTAACTTAGACCATGCCCGAATGGATACAAGGGGCTATTTTCTTGATCGATATAATGAGACCAAAACACCACATTAGGAGCTGGCGGCGCAGGTCTGCCCGTCTGCTTATGATTGTAATACATAGGAACTTGCCCTACATCTCTAGGAAATGTCATGGGCAGCTTCCCTGATGGGTTGTGATCTCCAAATAATACGTGTGCAATCGCATTTCCGCTTTGCGTGCCCAATTGCCAAGCCTCTAGAATCGCAGGAATATTTTCATCAGCCCACTCTATCGCCAAAGGGCGTCCATTCATCAAGACCAAGACTATGTTCTGATTTACTTTATACACCTCTTCCAACAATTGCTGTTGCACACCCGGTAGACCTAAATCCGTTCGGCTTCTAGCCTCACCACTTTGAAAGGCGTGCTCTCCCAAGACCATAACCACACGGTCTGCATTGCGCGCGGCGTTGATAGCATTCTCAAAACCGCTTTTATCTGTGCTATTGATGGCTAGATTAAATCCGAAATGCGCATCACCTGTGGTGAGCGAACAACCTGGAACATGATCTACCGATACGCCCAAACTCTGAATCCCTTCCAAAACAGAAACAGCTGTATGGTCGTCGGCCGCCAGGCGCCAACTTCCTAGTGGGCTATTTTTTTCGGCCGCCAACGGACCGATTAACGCAATGCGTTGTCCTTCTTTTTGAAGTGGCAATAAATCGCGATCATTCTTCAATAAAACCATTGATTTCTTGGCCATCTCAAGTACGGCTGCATGGTGTTCCTCACTACCGATCACCGCTTTTTCTCTTTCCGGATCACAATATTTGTAGGGATCGTCAAACAAGCCCAATTCAAATTTCACTTTGAGTATTCTTCGAACTGCGTCATCCACCAAGGCTTCATCAACTTTTCCATCCTCCACTAACTGTTTCAAATGATCCACGTAGGCATAAGATTCCATATCCATATCTGAGCCTGCGTTCACGGCTATTTCTGCCGTCTGTGCCAGATCTTCAGCATACCCATGGGCCATCATTTCCTTAATCGATTCCCAATCAGATACTACAAATCCTTCAAAACCCCACTCTTTCTTAAGAATATCACGCTGCAGTTGTGCACTTCCAGTGGCAGGTATCCCATTGAGTTCATTAAAAGCATTCATGAACGTTTTGACGCCTGCCTCTTTCGCCGCTTTAAATGGAGGAAATACCTGATTTCGCAACACCGTTTCACTAATGTCAACCGTATTATAATCCCGACCACCCTCGGCCCAACCGTAGGCTGCAAAGTGCTTTGCGCAGGCTGCAATGGTATGGATAGCACTCAAGTCGTCGCCCTGAAAGCCATGAACGCGTGCCTTGGCGATTTCACTCCCGAGAAACGGATCCTCGCCGCCTCCTTCCATCACGCGGCCCCAACGTGCATCCCGTGAAATATCCACCATGGGCGCGAAGGTCCAGTTGATCCCAGCGGCAGCGGCCTCGGCAGCGGCTACCTCAGCTGAACGTCTAATAGCATCCATATCCCAACTCGCAGCTTCGGCTAGCGGAATAGGGCTTAAGGTCTTATACCCATGAATGCCATCATACCCAATAATCAA
>CAWUKP010000309.1:0-3366 GCA_963922975.1 uncultured Spongiivirga sp.
ATTTGCCAATTGAAGAATAGATCCCTCAAACTTTTTTTCTGGTTGCTCGTAGTTTCCTGGTGTTAGCATTTTTGTAATAGAACCCACACTATAGGCATGCGGACTGATGATACTATCGAAAACCACCAGCTCCTCCTGAATAGACTTCAACAATGGCGTGGTTTGTCGCTCGTAGCGGTTGTACAACCCGAAGTGTTTCCTATTCGTAGACTCACCGAGAATGAGGATGTAGTTGATGTTTTCATCTCCCGAATAAGAAACATTCTCAAATGTTCCGTTGGGTGTCTCGAGCTTCGCGAAATTGTCTTCATCGAATTGCGCTGCATACTCCATGGAGGCCAAACTCGAAAGGTAGAAAATATTCTGATGCGGCAAGTAGAAAGCGTAGCTCACACCTAATCCCATGATGTAGAGTAAAAGTAGCACAACGACTTCGAACTTAATGGTTTGTCTAAATACGGAAGCAAATCGAACCGACCAGAAAAAAAGTATATAGAGTCCAACTTCCAGCAAGATGATAACCAAGGTCTTTCCTTTCAAATAAAAGCTTAAAAATTCGGACGCTTCACTTGCGTTGGTTTGTGCCATAATAAAGAAGGCCGACGCACTGATGTTCGCACGAAAGGTGAGGAAAAAGAAGGTTTCTACGATCAATCCTAGCGTGAAAATCAAGTAGCTCAGGCGTAAATAGATTCTTAGCCAGCGGGCGTTCTTGATAAAGAAGGCAGGTACATACAGCAGCGCCGCAAAAAAGAGATTCTCTGCGAAATTGTAAAAGCGAAATTGAGCATTGTTAACTAAGAACTTTTCGGCAAAACTCGCACAAAGTACCATGGCCAGAATAGGCACTAAAAAACCGTATTTCTTAACAAGATCTCGCATCATGTGTTCCTCTTTTCCGACCAATAAGTCCACAATTCTTTTCTAAAAACGAAGACAATGATGCAAAAGTACAACAGATAAGCCGCAGCATGCGCCATGACACTACCTTCAAGCCCGTACTGGCGAACACCATACAACACGCCAAAATACAAGAGTACCGCTAACAACATATCGGTAATGATATACGGCCATACTCTGCGCTTCGCGTGGAATTGAAAGACCAAAACCATGGCTAAGGCTCGGAATAAATCGCCTATCAGTTGCCATTTGAATAAGGGTTCCATTGGAAGAAATTCCTCCGAAAACAATAAACGAATGAGGAAGCTCTTCAGTACATAAATAAGCACTAGTCCAACTACAAAAAACGGAAGGACCATTTTATAAAATTCTCCTGCCCATTTCAAAAAGCCGGTTGCAGAAGTACTCTCCGCATATTTAGGCAACAAATACAAGGTCATCAGCGACAGTACAAACATCATATACTGACGCGATAATCGATGCATGGCTTCCCAATATCCAGCATCAGCAGCGCTGAGGCTTTCGGTGATATGATTTCGGATGAACACATACAACAACGGAAATACAATTGCAGAAAGCAGCACCATGCCCGCGTAAATCATCAAACCGTTCAGGTGGAAGCGCTTCACGCGTTGATATGATGAAGCCAACAATACAGGCCAGTCTTCTTTCACCAACCAAAGTGTGATCAACAAATACACAAAAGGTATCAAACCCAAGGTGAACAAGGCTCCAGTTAACTCAAAACTTCTGAGGGCATAAAACATCACCAATGCATAGCTTACATTGCAAGCAATGCCAATCCACACTACGGTTTTGTAGCGCCCAAGTCCATTTACGATGGCCACCAAAAAACTGTGTAGGGCCATAAAGGGCACGATCATTCCTAAAAATCTGAACAACAGTTGGTAGTCAGGCGTGTCAAAAAGTAATTGACTAAAGAAACCTGCGCCAATGATCACTGCCAAGCCGATAAGCCCAGTAAAAACGGCTGTGGCAAACAACAAGCTTGAAATAAACTCAGAAAGCTTTTGCGCGTCGCGCTTGTAATCAGCGGTGTATTTAGTGACACCCTTTTCTATGGAAAAAGTACTGATACCTCTTAGCGCTTGCATGAAATCGCGAAAGTTGCCGATCAAGGCCAATCCTTGAGGCAATAAGAATACAGCTAGCAACTTATTCACCAACAATCCTGTGGCCATTCTGACCAAGACGCCCATAGAATTGAGCGAACCGATTTGGAATAATTCGTTGTTGCGGAAAAAGTTGCGCATAGCTAGCTATCTGCACTAAAGCTAAGGCATCACTGAGATACTCACAAGTTTCTTAGCCTTCCTCTACCTCAGAGTTTGTCTTCTTTCCCCAGAGATAGTAGGCATTGACTAGAAAAATAGCTGCATTCGTAATGATAACAGGCCAGGCAATATCCAGCATGTAGCCATAGATGACCCAACACACGCAGCCCACCATGTTCACAGTACGCAATAGGGTTACTTTTTTCATCATGAACGAGAGCAACACAAAAAAGGAAGCGGCGTAGCCAACCCACTCTGTGATTGATATACCTAAGAATTCCATAACGTTAGTTTTGACTGCGTTTGCGATCTACCTCCTTCAACAACACTTTGCGCAAGCGCAAGTGATTGGGAGTTACTTCGACATATTCGTCCTTCTGGATATACTCTAGTGCTTCTTCTAAGGTGAATTTAATCGGTGGTGCAATTTTTGCCTTGTCGTCTGCCCCTGCCGAACGTACGTTCGTCAGCTTCTTGGTCTTGGTGACGTTCACGACCATATCATCCTGACGCGAATTCTCGCCGATCACTTGTCCTTCGTAGACGTCTTCCCCTGGGAAAATGAAGAACTTCCCACGTTCTTGCAATTTATCTATCGAATACGGAATGGCCGTTCCCTTTTCCATAGAAACCAAGGAACCGTTCAAGCGACCAGGAATATTGCCTTTCAAGGGTTGGTATTCCAAAAAGCGGTGTGCCATGATGGCTTCACCCGCCGTAGCAGTCAACAATTGATTTCGAAGACCGATGATACCACGCGACGGAATATGGAAGGTGCATACCATGCGTTCGCCTTTAGGTTCCATACTGAGCATTTCGCCCTTGCGTTGGGTTACCATTTCGATAGCCTTTCCAGAAACGTTTTCTGGCAAGTCAATCGTTAATTCCTCTACTGGTTCACACTTTACGCCGTCGATCTCTTTGATGATCACTTGCGGCTGGCCGATCTGTAATTCGTAGCCCTCGCGACGCATGGTCTCGATCAAGACCGAAAGGTGCAATACCCCACGACCAAACACCATGAATTTATCGGCGCTGCCCGTTTCTTCCACTCGCATGGCTAAGTTGCGCTCGAGTTCTTTTTCTAAACGTTCTTTGATGTGGCGTGAAGTCACAAACTTACCATCCTTCCCAAAGAAAGGCGAATCGTTGATGGTGAACAGCATGCTCA
>CAWUKP010000310.1:0-3356 GCA_963922975.1 uncultured Spongiivirga sp.
CGCGTATTTACAGGAGCAGATGGGATAAGATTTCAAAGTTCTCTACATCCTCAAGGTAAAAATGTTGTCATATTTAATGAAAATCTAATGGAATGTACCGAAGTTTCTTTAGTAAAGGTAAATAACGTCTCTTTGAGTTCATTAAATATTTAGACAAAAACAAAACACTAAAAACATTCGGTGTAAACGAATAAGTAATAATCATCACCCCTTCATATACTTCCCCTTCCTACTGCCCGCATACATCTCGTAGCGTACCAACTTGCTTTCTAGCTTGCCGTTAAACAGCTTGATCTTGCGCGAGGGGCGTAGGCCTACATACTTCAAGGCCTCTAAATTGCCCGTGATCATCCAGGCCTGCGTATTGGGGTAGCCTTGCTTCAAGGTATCGCCGATCTGGCTGTAAAAGTCTTCTAGATCAATGTCCAAGCGCTCACCGTAGGGCGGGTTAAAGAGCATGTGCAAAGGTTCGTCGGTGTTGCCGCGCTTGCTCCCAAAGAAGTTGCGCTCTTCGATATGGATGTACTCGTCTAGGTTGGCATTGCTTACATTCTGCTTCGCCTTTCGGATCGCAGACGGCGCCTTGTCGATCCCAATGATGTGATGCGTAAACTCGCGTACCTTTTTCATGCTGGAATCGTAGATCTTCTCAAAGAGCTCGTCGTCATAGTCTGCCCACTTTTCAAAGGCAAACTCCTTGCGGTTGATATTCGCAGGAATATTACAGGCAATCATGGCCGCTTCGATCAAGATGGTACCACTTCCGCACATCGGATCTAGAAAGTCGGTACGGCCGTCCCAGCCACTCAACAACAACATACCTGCTGCCAATACTTCATTGATGGGCGCAATATTCGTCGCCGAACGATAGCCACGGCGGTGCAAACTCTCCCCCGAACTGTCCAACGAAATGGTACAACGGTCTTCTTGAATGTGCACATGTACTCGCAGATCGGGGCGTTTCACGTCGATGTTGGGCCTGCGGCCTTCCGTATTCCGAAAGAGGTCTACGATGGCGTCTTTGGTCTTCAGTGCCACAAACTTGGAGTGGGTCAACACTTCAGAATGTACGGTAGCATCAATGGCGAGGGTATTTTCATGCGACAAGTAGCGCTGCCAGGGCATGTTATAGACCTTTTCGTAGAGGTCTTTTTCGCTCTTCACCCGAAAGCCTTTGATGGGCACCAAGATCTTTAAAGCGGTGCGTAGGTTCAGATTCGCCTTGTACATAAAGCCTTGATCGCCTTCAAACTGCACGCTGCGCACGCCAATTTTGACGTTGCTTGCGCCTAGGTTTCGCAGTTCTTGCGCCAGTACTTCTTCGAGGCCAAAGAGCGTTTTGGCCAGCATCGGATAATTGTTCGCCATCTTTACAAGGATTCGGTTGCAAAAATACTGTAATTTTGAAGCTTCAACAGTAACCCATGACAAAAGATACGGAACAGTGGTATGCCTCGTGGTTCGACACGGACTACTATCATATTTTGTACAAGGACCGCGATGATACGGAGGCGCAGAAATTCATGGACCGTTTGACGAGCTATTTGAACCTAGCGCCTGAGGCCACCATTCTGGATCTGGCCTGTGGCAAAGGAAGGCATTCCATCTACTTGAACAGTTTGGGCTATGAGGTGACGGGCGCCGATCTTTCGGCCAATAGCATAGAATATGCAAAGCAATTTGAGAACGATACACTGCATTTTGTAGAGCACGATATGTGTTGCCCCATGGGCAAAAAGTTTGATGCGATCTTCAATCTGTTCACCAGTTTTGGGTATTTCGACCAAGAAGAAGACAATTTGAAAGCCTTGCAGGCCATCAAGGCGGATCTAGACGAAGGCGGTGTGGGCGTGATCGATTTTATGAATGTCGATTTTGTGATTGACAATTTGGTGACCGCTGATGTGAAGGAAGTGGAAGGCATTGCCTTTCAGCAACGCCGTTTTGTAGAGGATGGGTATATCGTGAAAGAAATCAGCTTTGAAGATGCCGGTCGCCCGTATCAGTATGAAGAACGCGTACGCGCCTTGACGTTGAACGATTTTGAAACCTATTTTGAGAAGGCGGGCATTACGCTGTTGGAGATCTTTGGCGATTACAAGCTGCGGAAATTTGATGCCGCCACTTCCGAACGTTTGATCTTGGTTTTCTGCTGATGAATAAGTTTCTATTTCCCATCTACGCGGTACTGGCAGGTTTTTTGTTCGCCGTCTTCTTTCAAAAAGGCAACACCCGAAATTTGAAGTTGCTATTGGCTTTTAGTGGAGCCTTTCTGTTATCGATCACGGTTTTTGAATTGATTCCTGAAGCATTTGCTGGGGAAAATACACGCCGAACCGGCTTGCTCGTCATGAGCGGCATACTACTACAGATTTTTCTGGAATTCTTTTCCAAAGGCGCCGAACACGGGCATGTACACGCTACCAAAAACACCTTGTTTCCGTGGTTGTTGTTTGTGAGTTTGAGCATCCACGCCTTTCTAGAAGGTGTACCCATCAAGCAGGAGAACCATTTGATGTACGGGATTTTGGTGCACAAACTGCCCATTGCGATTGTGCTGACTACTTTTCTATGGAATTCCAGTCTACCCAAATACGTGGCTATCGCCTTTTTGATACTCTTCGCGCTGATGACACCCGCGGGCACACTCCTCGCCTACTCAGAAGGCTTTGAGCCTTGGCGTCAAGACATTTCGTCGGTGGTGATTGGTATCTTTTTACACATCTCTACAGTGATTTTGTTTGAAAGCTCGGAGGGCCATAAATTCAATCTGGCGAAGTTGCTGACTATTGTCGTGGCCATTACGATCGCCTATCTGCTCTGATCATGTTCAGCAAGGAAGAATCACGCAAGCTGCGACAGGAGTTTTGGATTTCGTTTGGGAAATCATTCCCACGGAAGTGGTTGCTGTACAACACCAAGATCAAGGATTTCTCGTTCAAGTTTCACTTTGAGCGCAAGCGGGCATTGGTTTCGCTTGATATTGAAGACGAAAATCTAGAGAACCGCATTCGTTATTGGGAAAAGATGCTTTCGTTGAAAGGGTTGCTGGAGGAAGCACTACCAGCAGTAGTCTTTGATGAGATGCACTATTTAGAGAATGGTAAAGAAATCTCACGGATCTATGTGCTGTACGACAAAAAAGTGAGTGTGTACAATAAAGAAAGCTGGCGCGAGGTGATGGAATTCTTCTATGAAACCATGGATGCGTTCGAAGGTTTTTTCTGGGAATACGAAGAGGTGATTAAAAGTTGAGATTCCTCGACTGCGCCTGTCTGCCGACAAGGCAGGCTCAAAATGACAGTTTGGAGTACCCTCAAGAATGAATCAATTAGTCATTTCAAACCGAACGAAGT
>CAWUKP010000311.1:0-3329 GCA_963922975.1 uncultured Spongiivirga sp.
CCCCCCCCCCCGCCCCGGCCCCCTCCCCCCCCCCCTCCCCCCCCCCCCCACCCCCCGCCCCCCCCCCCCCCCGGGGGGGGGCCCGGGGGGGCGCGTCGTCGGCGTGGTCTGGGGTGTCTACGGCGGGGGTCCTGGTTTTGGCTGGGGCTGGGGAGGCTTTGGCTGGGGCGCTGGTTTCGGCTGGGGCTGGAATAACTGGGGTTACGGTGGCTTCTACGGAAGAAACTTCAACAACAGAATTGCCTACAGTCGAGGTCGCAGAGCTGGTTATGCTAATGGAAGAAACTTCACTGGAAGACGCAGCACCGTAGGACGCAATGGAAATACAGTGGCACGCGGAAGACGCAGCTTCACAAATAGAACAGGCGTTTCAACTCGAAACGGACGCCGCGTAGATTCTAGAGGAAGAACCACTGCTAGCAGACGAACTACGGATGGTAGAATTGTTAGAAATGGCGTGAGCGCCGACAGACGTATCAGACGGACTGGCGACACAAGAAGCAGATATAGAACCTCAGACGGCCGCGTGCGCACGCGCGGAAACTATCAAAATGGTACTTCCCGAAATAGAACGTACTCCCGACAGGGTACAAATTCTCGAAATAGAACAGGCGTACAACGCAGATCTTCATCCAATAGAAGTAGCGGCTACTCTAGACCTTCAAGATCGTCAAGAAGCTCTGGCTACTCAAGACCATCACGTTCGAATAGGTCTTCTGGATATTCAAGGCCTTCGCGCTCCTCAAGAAGCTCAGGATTCTCTAGATCATCTGGAGGCTCTAGAAGTTCAGGAATGCGCTCTGGTGGCGGCGGTGGAAGAAGTTCTGGCGGTCGCGGCGGAAGAGGTGGCGGACGAGGAAGAGGATAATAAGACAATCATTTCACTCACTATACAATCAAAAAGCGAACCCAGAATGAGCCAATTACTTTTACAAATGGTGATTGGCTCTTTCTAAAAAACATCCCTTCTTTTAAAAAACTATTCATCATGAAAAGAGTAATCACACTATTCTTAATGGCATGTAGTGTGTCATTGGTAAGCGCTCAGAGCATTGAAGATGTGCTGCGCTACTCCAACCAAAACCTAAGTGGAACTGCAAGATATCGTGCCTTAAGCGGTGCATTCGGGGCCTTGGGCGGCGATCTGTCTGCCATTAGTCATAATCCAGCAGGATCTGCTGTGTTCACCACGACCGAACTAGGTGCTTCGCTATCCAATTTTACCTTAGAGAATAACAGCAACTTCTTCGGCACCTCAACCACTGCCGACGAATCGCTCTTTGACATTTCTCAATTTGGAGCCGTATTTGTCTTTAACGAAGGTAGCGGCCGTTCAGACTGGAAAAAAATTACCCTCGGACTCAACTACGAGTTGAGTAACAATCTCAATCAAGATATTTTTGTAGCGGGTATTAATCCGAACAACTCTATTGATCAATATTTCTTGGCTTTTGCTGATGGCGTTCCGCTCAGTCTTTTGCAATTACAGGGCGGTGAAAGTATTGATGACCTTTACCAATTTTTAGGAGAGACAGAAGGTTTTGGTGCCCAACAGGCCTTCTTAGGATTTCAGTCGTTTATTCTGGAACCTGACGATATCAATGATCCGAACAACACCACCTATTTTTCGAACGCCTTCTATCCGAACGGTGTAGATCAAGAGTACACAGTGTTCAACCGTGGATACGACCGAAAATTCACCTTCAACCTCGGTGCGCAATACAAAGAGAATCTTTTCTTGGGTGTGAACTTGAACGTACACGATGTTGATTTCCGCAAAGTCAGCATTATTGATGAGATCGGCTTCGACTTTGATAGCTCTAGCATACAAAGCATTTATTTTGAGAATGACCTCTATACCTTTGGTGAAGGATTCTCCTTCCAGGTGGGTGGGATTGCTCGAGTGAATGACGATGTGCGTCTGGGCGTAACCTACCAATCTCCTACTTGGTATCGTTTGAATGACGAATTGATTCAATATGTAGAGACCACAAGAATAAATCCTGCTGATCCTTCGAACCCTGATGCAGACCTACTAGAAATCGTAGATCCACGGGTGGTGAATATCTACGAGCAATATCGCATTAAAACGCCAAGTAAACTAAACGGTAGCTTTGCCTATGTCTTTGGAAAGCAAGGCTTGATCAGTTTTGATTACATCCGAACCGACTACAGCAATGCAGAATTGCGCCCCGAAGGTGATTTCCAGGGGGAAAACAATTTCATTGCTGATGTGCTAAGAGCCACCAACGAATATAGAGTGGGCGGCGAATACCGCATCAATCAGTTGCGATTGCGAGGCGGGTACCGCTTTGCAGAAGGTCCGTTTGAGGATGAAAGCACTATTGGAGATCTCGAAGGTTATTCTTTGGGTCTTGGTTATGACTTTGGTGGAGCTGCCATCGATGTGGCCTACGAGCACAGCGAACAAGAACGCAATCAACAACTGTTTCCCGTTGGTTTGACCGATCGGGCTAATATCAACGGTATTAACGATATTGTTACTGTTACTTTTTCGCTGAAACTGTAAAACATACAATCTATAGTTAAAAAGGCGGTCTTCGGACCGCCTTTGTGCGTACTGACGCAATCGATGCAGCATCAACGCGACCAACTACGGTGATTAATGATTATCTTTGCCAACTATAATTACTTTCAATGAAAATTGACAAAAAACTATTAGAAGAGTTAGAAGCTTTGGGCGACGACCATGTAGGTACTTCGGCACAAACACCCATTCGGGAGGATGCCTTCGATCTTAGCGATGATGAAAAGATTTCACGCATTGCCAAAGACGTTGCTAATATCTTGGAAACTTTAGGTATGGACCTGTCTGACGATAGCCTCAAAGGAACACCGCTTAGAGTGGCGAAAATGTTCGTCAAAGAAACCTTTGGCGGGCTACATCCAGAAAGAAAACCAAAAGCCTCTACTTTCGACAATAAGTACAAATACGGCGAAATGCTCGTCGAAAAAAATATAACGGTCTATTCCACTTGTGAACACCATCTGCTTCCTATTGTAGGACGTGCGCATGTGGCTTACATTTCGAACGGCACTGTGGTGGGGCTTTCTAAGATGAATCGCATTGTAGATTATTTTGCGAAACGCCCTCAGGTGCAAGAGCGCATGACCATTCAAATTGTGGAAGAATTGCAGAAGGTGTTGGGCACCAAAGACGTGGCTTGTGTAGTTGATGCCAAGCATTTATGTGTGAATTCCAGAGGAATCCGAGATATTGAAAGTAGTACGGTGACCGCAGAATTTGGTGGAAAATTTAAAGAACAAGCGGTACGCAGAGAGTTCTTAGATTATATTAAGTTGGAAAC
>CAWUKP010000312.1:0-3309 GCA_963922975.1 uncultured Spongiivirga sp.
TGATATTCGCGGTGAAATCATTCTGCCGATTGATGGTTTTAATAAGATGAACCAAGAACGACTGGCCAAGGGTGAAGAGGCCTACATGAATCCGCGCAACACGGCTTCTGGGAGTTTAAAGTTACAAGACAGTGCCGTTGTGGCCACGCGGCCTTTAGAGTGTTTGTTGTATAGCTTGGTGGGTGAAAATCTAGGCATCAAAACACAGTTTGAAGGTTTGGAAAAGGCCCGTTCATGGGGCTTCAAGGTGCCAGAGGTGGCCAAGCTGGCTAAAAACTTAGACGAAGTATTTCAATTTATCACCTATTGGGATGAGCACCGCCACGATTTGCCTTACGAAATTGATGGTGTCGTGATCAAGGTGAATAACTTGAATCAGCAAGACGAATTAGGATACACCTCAAAGGCGCCAAGATGGGCCATGGCTTACAAGTTCAAAGCAGAGCAAGTAACCACCGTCTTAAAGGAAATTACCTATCAAGTAGGAAGAACCGGTGCCATAACTCCTGTTGCTAACTTAGAACCCGTTTTGATCGCGGGAACCACGGTAAAAAGAGCCTCGTTACACAACGCAGACCAAATTGCAAAACTCGACATTCGTGAGGAGGATACCGTATTTGTAGAAAAAGGTGGAGAGATCATTCCCAAAATTATTCGTGTGGATTTTTCCAAACGTCCTGTGAGTTCTTCACCTACACAATACATCTCGCACTGTCCGGAGTGCCAGACCGAGCTGATTCGTGAAGAGGGCGAAGCGAAACACTTTTGTCCGAATGCTGAAACTTGTCCGCCGCAAGTGGTGGGTCGTATTCAGCATTACATTTCACGAAAGGCTATGGATATTGAAGGCTTGGGCGGCGAAACGGTCGAATTACTCTACAAAGCAGGATTGATCACCAATTATGCAGATCTCTACCTTTTGACAATAGATCAGGTCATTCCGCTAGAGCGAATGGCGCAGAAATCTGCGGAAAACTTGGTAAAGGGTATTGAGAAATCAAAAGAAATACCTTTTGAACGGGTACTTTATGCCCTAGGCATTCGTTATGTAGGAGAGACCGTAGCAAAGAAATTGGCACGTCATTTTAAGACCATTGATTCGTTGATGGAGGCCTCCCTGGAAAATCTTGTTTCCGTAGAAGAAATAGGAGAGAAGATCGCCATTAGTGTCGTGGATTTCTTTTCCAAAGAGGTTAATAAGGATTTAGTAGAACGTCTAAAGAGTTACGGCGTTCAATTAGCGATTGACGAACAAGAAAGCGCTCAAGCATCTGATGCGCTCAGCGGAAAAACTATCGTAGTTTCTGGCGTATTTACGAAGGTTTCTAGAAATGAATTGAAGAAATTGATCGAGAGTCATGGTGGAAAAGTAGGGTCTTCCGTTTCCAGCAAGACGACCTATTTGGTTGCTGGCGAAAATATGGGGCCAAGCAAACGAAAGAAAGCAGAAGACTTGCAAGTGAGCATCCTATCCGAAGATGAATTTTTAACCATGATAAATGGTTGATCGTCTAGTTTAGGACGTACTTTGTAGTAAATTTGGTACATTTCCATCCGTTAATGTCGCAAGATTGGGCAAAGGAAACGTCTTCATACACAAATTGAGCAATTGGGTAGCCATAATTTCCCTTTGGTTTTACCTTTTCACCACTTTTCTAGATTCCGTGCTACTGAATCGAGTCAGCACTATTTTATTGATTATTTCCTACTATTGGTGGTATCACGATCGCTCAGGAAAGCCGAGAAAGGTATTTGCCAGAGTGTTGTTGTTTTTTCTTGGCGCCTACTTTTTCTTCAGCATCAGTGAGTTAGAAATCTTAGACTTGTATTGGGCGGCCTTTTTGTTGTGGAGTTGCGGAACGGTTGTGCTGTTGCTATCCGTACTTCCCTATATCAATTTTGCTCAAATCAGTAAAACAACCTACCTCATGGGAGCCATGTTGTTGGTATTCAACATTTATTTGATGTACTCTACGATGCTCATCATTGCTCCAATGTTTAAGGGCTTCACGGTTTTTATACTGTTGTTGTTAGGTGTTTTGCAAGTCATTTTGATCACCATTGGAGCGCTTTATTTTTTACTCTCAGGATCTGATAAGTCGCGTTTGCTGATGATTTGTTCCGTGACGCATGCCTTCACCATGTTGTTAGGGTCGATTACGTATTTCTACCAACAAAACATCTTTCTGATGGTGATGACTCGGGTTACTTTTTTGAGCTTCTTGGTCGCTTTTTACTTCTACATGATCTACGAAGAAGTACCGAGGTTTAGAATTGATCTAGACGATGATGGTTCGTCCTCCGTCTGAAGTCACCTTTTGCGTGCTATCAAAATGAAAATCAATTTTTCCGACGTTGATTCCATAACAGCCAACTTGGTTGACGAGTACATTTTCGCCTATGGCATTTTTGGCGATGGTTGGTTTTTTTAAAAAGGTATGTGTGTGCCCACCGATAATAAGGTCAATATCTTTGGTCGACTTGGCCAAGTTGAGGTCTGATACCGTTTCTGGCCTATTGCGATAAAAATAGCCAAGGTGTGAAAGACAAATGACCAAATCACATTGCTCCTCTTCCTTCAAGATACGCGCCATGTCCTTGGCTACTTCAATGGGGTCGTTATACTGTGTCTCTTTGTGGTGTTTTGGGTCTACCAACCCTTTTAGTTCAATACCCAAGCCAAAAACACCCACACGAATACCACTCTTCACAAAAACTTGATACGGTTTCACCAAACCATCCATGACCGTATTTTTAAAATCGTAGTTAGCGGAAAGTAGTTGGAAACTCGCATTGGGCATTTGTGCATGCAAGCCTTCAATGCTGTTGTCAAAGTCATGATTACCAATAGTGGCCGCATCATAACGCAGTTTGCTCATCAGTTTAAACTCCAGTTCACCTCCGTAATAATTAAAATAAGGCGTGCCCTGAAAGATATCGCCAGCATCTAGCAACAAGGTGTTTGGGTTCTCTCGGCGAATATTTTCAATGAGTGTCGCTCTTCTTGCCACTCCACCAAGTTCGGCCCATCGCGGATGACTAGCATCGAAGGGATCAATATGACTGTGTACATCATTCGTGTGAAGTACCGTCAGCTTCTTGGTGCCGGTTGCACAACTTTGCAATCCTAGTCCACCCATGGCAGCTAGTGCAGAAGCTGAGGCGGTTTGCTGAATAAACGTTCTTCTTTTCATGGCTGAAGGCGTGTAAATCGTTGATCAATCAAGTAAGGCAAGCTGTCAATACGAACAAAATAGTCAATCATAGCATTCCGTACTTTGTAATCTAATGAATAAAGCTCCACAGGAT
>CAWUKP010000313.1:0-3305 GCA_963922975.1 uncultured Spongiivirga sp.
CATGACAGTGGGCGAACCATTAGATGCGCAACACATGACAGCAACTCAGCGTTTTAGCAGACCGCCTGCACGTTACACAGAGGCATCTCTGGTGAAGAAATTAGAAGAGCTGGGTATCGGTCGTCCTTCAACTTACGCGCCTACCATTTCCACCATTCAAAATCGCGGCTATGTAGAAAAAGGCCAGGTGGAAGGAGAGGAGCGCGCCTATCAACAGCTGACTCTCAACGCGGGTGAAGTTTCTGTGAAGGAACTCTCGGAAAAAGTAGGTTCGGACAAAGGCAAGCTAGTCCCTACGGATATAGGTATGATTGTGAATGATTTCCTCGTCAAAAACTTTGAGGACATTCTTGATTACCATTTCACAGCAAAGATGGAGCAGGATTTCGATGACATCGCAGCGGGTGAAGCCGAATGGACCAACATGATTGATGCCTTCTACAAAGATTTCAATCCGATGGTAGAAGATGTGGAAGAAAACGCAGAACGGGAAACAGGTGAGCGTATATTAGGGACAGACCCTGAAACTGGGCGCCAAGTCAGTGTTCGTTTGGGGAAGTTTGGTCCGATGGTACAGATTGGTACCGTAGAAGAAGAAGAAAAACCAAAGTTTGCGAGCCTTTTACCTGATCAACAAATAGGAACCCTGACTTTAGAGGAAGCACTCAAGTTATTTGAATTGCCGAAAAAGCTTGGTAGTTATGAAGGAGAAGAAGTGGAAGTGAACGTGGGTCGCTACGGTCCGTATGTCCGCTTCGGAAAGACCTTTATTTCCTTAGACAAAGGAGAAGACCCCATGGGGGTAGATCTGGATCGCGCCGCAGAATTGATTCAGCTCAAGAAAAAAGCAGATGCGCCCATTGCTACCTACGAAGGGCATGAGGTTACCAAAGGCAAAGGACGCTTTGGTCCTTTCATCAAGTGGAATGGCATCTTCATCAACGTGAATAAAAAGTACGACTTCGATAACCTTTCACAAGAAGACATTGAAACTTTAATTGAGGATAAGAAAAAGAAAGAGCGTGAAAAACTCATTCAGCACTGGGAGGAAGAAGGCATCAAGATTGAAAAAGCGCGTTGGGGTCGATCGGTCATTTTAAAAGGAAGTAAAAAAGTGGAACTTAGTAAAGATGTGGATCCTACGACCATTACGCTAGAAAAAGCAAAAGAATTGCTTTCAGAAAAAAAGACCACTAAGAAAAAGAAGACGACGGCCAAAAAGAAATAATCTCCAATGGACTTCGAATTCCTCACGCCAGTAGACGAGTTCTTAATTGCACATAACCACCTACTTCCAGAGCAGTCTTTTGGTGCTGCACTTCAAATACATACGGCTAAAAAGGGCATCCCTTCATTAAAGCAAGCAAAAATTGCGTTGATCGGTGTCAACGAGCAGCGCAATGCCAGCATCCGCTTAAAGCAACCTGCAGACCTCAATCGCGTACGCTATCATTTGTATCGTTTGTTCACCGGTAATTGGAATACTACCATTGCGGATCTCGGAAACATCAATGATGGAGCTACTGTAGAGGATACCTACTTTGCGGTTAAAAAACTGAGTGAGTATCTCATCAATGAAGACATTATTCCTGTGTTCTTCGGTGGAAGTCAAGATCTGACCTATCCTATATATAGGTCTTACGATCCGTTTGGTCATATGGTGAATATTACTTCCGTAGATCGAAAGTTCGATTTTGGCGATGCTGAACAACTCATTTCTTCGCATTCCTATATGAGCAAGATTATTCTGGAAAAACCGAACAACCTCAATCACTTTGTGAATATTGGTTTCCAGACGTTTAGCAATGCACAAGAAGAAATCGATCTGATGGAAAAGCTATTCTTTGAGTACCATCGCCTTGGCGCCCTACTTCAAGATGTGAAGATCGCCGAACCTTCGATGCGGCAAGCACATCTAGCCAGCTTTGATATGTCAACGGTTCGCGCGGCAGACGGCGGGATGGCCAGTGGGTTATCACCTACAGGTATAGGTGCGATGGAATTGTGTGCTCTGGCTCGTTACGCGGGCATCAGTGATCAACTTTCAGCGGTGGGCTTTTTCGAGTTCCAAGACAATGAGTTGTTTGCCCAGTTGGTAGCACAATGTATGTGGTATTTTATAGAAGGTGTCAACTGTCGGTTTAACGAATACCCAAAAGAATCTTCAGATGCTTACACGAAGTATACGGTACTGGTAGAAGATCAGGAGATTGTATTCTTCAAAAGCCCCAGTAGTCAACGCTGGTGGATGCAGTCGCCAATAATTTCGAATTTAAATAATAATTCTATTTCAGGTGCGTTATTACCTTGCGCACACCAAGATTATGTGGATGCTTGCAACGCACAAATGCCCCAGCGTTGGTGGAGGGTTTACAAGAAAACCTTGGGTTAGCAGTCGACTAGAGACAAGGGTTTTAACATCACACTTTATCGACTACGCATCGCAAATAGGTGTTTTCGCAAAAAATAATTGTTAGAACAAAAATTAATAGATAGGTTTACGGCCGCTTGATCTTAAAACTGAATTTAACCGAAACAATATGAAGAAGCTAGTAGTGCTGGCAATTGCCGCAATTTTCATGTTTAGCTGTGGAAGAGGCGACAGAGGAGAGCTGGTAGGTGTAAGAGGGAAGAAATGGTTTCCAGAAAAACCATACGGAATGACCCTTATCACTGGCGGATCTTACATTATGGGTAAGTCGGACGACGACAGAGCTCAATTATTCAACGCCCCCACCAAAACGGTTACCGTTCGTTCTTTCTACATGGACGAGACCGAAATCACCAATAGTGAGTACAGACAGTTTGTTCATTGGGTTAGAGATTCCATCATTCGTACCAAGTTGGCCATTCTTGCTGATGAAGAGGGTAAAACGCCAGACGAAGACGACGGAATTGGCCGCTATGCTTTTGCTGATGCCGACACTACTGATATGTCAGTATACCAAAAGTATATGTACGAGAACTACGCAGGTCTCGGTGAAACAGGTTATGAAGGTCGTTTCCTAAACTGGGATGTAGATCTAATTTGGAACACAGAAGACTATCCTGATATGTTGTATACAGAAGTAATGGACTCTATGTACATTCCTTTTGAAGACTCTTACAACGGAGAGCGTACGATGGACGTGAAAAAGCTATCCTACAAATACATTTATGTAGATATGGATGCTGCAGCCCGTGCCAAAGGTGCGAAGCGCAAAGACTATGTAAAAGAGGAGCCTGTGCCAATCTATCCTGATACTACAGTATGGATCAAAGACTTCTCGTACTCTTATAACGAGCCTATGCACAATGACTACTTC
>CAWUKP010000314.1:0-3267 GCA_963922975.1 uncultured Spongiivirga sp.
TCGGTCAACATATAACTCGCATCCACACTTTTGATGGGCACTTCAGATCGCTGAATACTAAAATCAAGTAGCTCCGCGACCCCTTTGCGGTATACTTTTAACTTTACAGGTGTGCCTGGCGTTCCTTTGAGCTTTCTGATGATGTTTTCACTGGTGTAACCCTTTCCAAAAAGGGTATCATTGTTGGCGAACAGTATGCGATCTCCCGGACGAATACCTGCCTTCACGCTTGGGCCTCCTTCTAAGGCACTGATCACGGCCAGCGAATCATTTTTCATGAAGAAACTAATGCCTACGCCCACAAAATTACCGCGCATATTTTCGGCCACGCGTTGCTTCTGGGAAGGCGGAATGTATACAGAATGCGGATCTAGCTTGTCTAAGATATCATTCACCGTAACATCAACGATACTGTCGGTATTGACGGCATCTACGTATTCAAACTCGATATAATCAATCAAACGATTGATTTTGTCTTTACTGGAGTTGGAAGAAAATAGCTTGGTGGGCTTGTCACTGAAATTGAATTGCCCTCCGACCCACACGCCTACGGCGATGGCCACTCCGAGTAGTAATGGAAGGTATTTCTTTTTCATAGGACTTCTTCTTCAATCACTGGAAGGTGCACTAATTCAACGCCTGCACGGCGCAAAAATTGCAATCCAGAATCGTCTTTATAAGCGGTTGTATATACCACTCTTGTAATTCCAGCTTGATGCACCAATTTGCTACATTCTTTGCAAGGTGACAGCGTGATATATAAAGTGGCTCCAACACACGATTGTGTAGAGGCTGCCACCTTTAAAATGGCATTAGCTTCGGCGTGAAGCACATACCATTTGGTGTATCCTTCATCATCCTCACAAAAGTTCTCAAAACCTGTTGGCGTACCGTTGTAGCCATCAGAAATGATCATTCGATCCTTTACAATAATAGCACCTACCTGCCTTCGTTCGCAATAGGATAGTTTTCCCCATTCATGTGCCATTCTTAAATAGGCCCGATCGTACTTCTGCTGTTTGGTTGGCGACATATTGTATTGTGAATCAACTAATATAGCGTCTTTAGACGCTTTTTGAAAATGAGAACTCGTTAATTTTTAGTGAAATCTAAAAGGGCCAGGTTTCAAAAACCATCGGTAAAACAACCCCAACTACTATGGCAGACATGACCAATATCCAGTCTCTTCGGTTGAAGCGAAATAAACTTTGTCCTAGAAACGCAAAAATAAGCACCAACAGTACAACCACTACCTGGGCAATTTCTATTCCTAAAGCAAATTCTAATAACGGAAGTAGCTTATTTTCTTCGCTGGCAACAATCTGCTTGAAATAATTGGAAAAGCCCAAACCGTGAATCAAACCAAAGAAAAGGGCTACCATTAAGGTCAACCCAAAACGTTCATTTTTGGGAGACTTACTAGCCGTGAAAATATTGAAAAGGGCGGTAACTAAGATCGTAATTGGAATCAAAAATTCTACCAAAGCTGCCTGTACAGAAACCACATTATACACGGAAAAGGTGAGCGTAAACGTGTGCCCGATGGTGAACACGGTAACTAGCCAGATCACTCGCTTCCAACTATTGAATGAGTAGGGAACCACTAGTACCAAAAAGAACAGCACGTGGTCGTACGCACTCAGGTCCATGACGTGGTTGAAGCCTAATTTCAGATAGAAAAAAAATTGATCCATTGGGGGATGGTTTGAATTAGATTTGGGTGGTTAAAGATACGCAACACGACTTAAAAACCACGTTCTTTTTGGAGTTGTTCATAGGCTTCTTGTACCTTCTTAAACTTCTCTTCCGCCATGCTTTTATGGGCTTCACCCATCTGCTGAACTTTATCGGGATGATACTTCTTCGCCATGGCGCGATACGCCTTTTTGATATCGCTGTTTGTAGCTGTTTTCTCAATTCCTAGAATCTTATACGCCGTGTCAACTTCCTTGAAAAACTGGGCCTTTACACTCTGAAAATCTCTATTGGTTACGCGCATAAATCCAGCAATGTCAGCAATACAATTGGCTTCTGCTGCTGAAACCGCGCCGTCGGCCTGTGCAATTCCAAGGAGAAAATGAACAATCTGCAAACGCACCTCATAGCTAGCGCGCATTTGAAAGAGCTTCCCAATGCGCTGGGCGGAAACCGAGCGATTTTTAACCACTTCGTTAAAGGTTTTGAAGACGGCATTTGCTCTTTCTTTGCCATATGCACGTGCAAAATACTGTCGCACGTAGTCCAACTCACGTTGGTTTACAGAGCCATCAGCTTTGATTACCAAGGAAGCCAAGGAAAGTAAATTCAATTCAAAATCTGCGGGCGTCACATTGCGTCTGCGTTGGCGACGGCGTCTAGGATCTTGCCCAGGTTGCTGGAACGTACTTCCCGGACTGAAAGAACGCATGAAAAAATAGATGAGACCTATGACCAACAACCATTGTAGCATGAACGCAACGAATTTTAAGAGTGCAAAGATACGGGTATCTCTTAGGTTTGTCTGCTTTCTAACAAAATCGTAACATCATTGATTCCGTTGATGGGTTGATAAGTAAACAGAATGTGTTTTGACACCAAGGCAGCCCTTCGAAATGTGTATCTTTGCAGAGATTTTCGAAAAAAAACAGAAATATGTATCCACCAGAATTAGTGAAGCCGATGCGTGAGCATCTTTCGGCTGTAGGTTTTGAAGAATTGCACACCGTTGAGGCTGTTGATACGGCTATGCAGCAAGAAGGTACGACGCTGGTTGTGGTCAATTCCGTTTGCGGATGCGCTGCTGCCAACGCCAGACCCGGAGCGATTATGTCTTTAGATCATGCTAAAAAGCCAGAAAATTTGGTGACCGTTTTTGCGGGAGTAGATCGCGACGCCACAGATAAAGCCCGAAGTTATATGTTGCCTTTCCCTCCTTCCTCCCCAAGTATTGCACTTTTTAAGGATGGAGAATTGGTACACATGCTTGAGCGTCATCATATTGAAGGACGTCCAGCAGAAATGATTGCTGAAAATCTAACAGAAGCCTACAACGAATACTGTTAGTTTGGAAAGAGCTTCCAAAAGAATCTTTGAAAACCGCATTTGTAGAAATGCGGTTTTTTTACGCAACTATTCAGGCAATGGGCTATCTCTTTAGAAATCATTCGCGTGAAAACATTCCTGACCCTATTTTTTGGAAATCTCTCTTTGTTTTTCTTGGCTGCCATCTGCGCCCCAGAAGAACCCCTACCCACCCAAGAAGAAGAGCAAGCCTACTTGGAAGAAATC
>CAWUKP010000315.1:0-3253 GCA_963922975.1 uncultured Spongiivirga sp.
ATTGCAGGTAACGCTCCATACGGGCAGAGGAGTGCTCCGCACCCTGGCCTTCATAACCGTGAGGTAGTAATAATACCAATCCGTTCTGAAGTTTCCACTTATCTTCCGCTGAAGAAAGGTATTGATCAATAATGATCTGGGCTCCGTTACTAAAATCGCCAAACTGTGCTTCCCAGATGGTCAAGGTGTTTGGACTTGCCATGGCATAGCCATAATCAAAGCCCATAACCGCGTATTCCGAAAGCAAGGAATTAAAGATTCGGAAGGCTCCATTTTGATGTGTATCTAACTGATTGAGTAGCACTACTTCCTTTTCATGCATCTCAGTTTTGATCACGGCATGTCGATGAGAGAACGTACCTCGCTCTACATCCTGTCCAGTCATTCGTACATCAAAACCTTCTTCTAACAAGGTAGCGTAAGCCAACAATTCGCCCATGGCCCAATCCAGTTGGTTGTCTTCAAAATACATCTGATGACGTGCGTTGACTAGGCGTTCAATTTTTCGGAGGAATTTTTGATCCTCTGGAAGTTGGGTAATGCGCTCCGCCAGTTGATCCAGTTTTCCTTGATCATAGGAAGTATCAACCGTTTCCATCATCTTATCTTCCGTTACGCGCGTAAAGCCTTCCCACTCGTCTTGCATGAATGGGGTGATGCGTGTTTTCTCGATTTTTCGCGAATCTTCAAGATCCACTTCAAGACTTTCTTTATACTCCTTTTCTAGTTTGGAAATATAATCTTTGTCTATGATTCCTTCGGCCATTAAGCGTTCAGCATAAATGTCTCTAGGATTGCTATGCTTGGATATGGCCTTGTAAAGTAAAGGTTGGGTGAATTTTGGTTCATCGCCCTCATTGTGACCATATTTTCGGTATCCTAGCAAGTCTAAAAAGACATCTCGCTTGTAGCGCATGCGATACTCCAAAGCAAAAGTTGCGGCGTGTACTACCGCTTCTGCATCATCAGCATTGATATGCAAAACAGGAGACAGCGTGACTTTGCCCACATCGGTACAGTAGGTAGAACTTCGGCCATCTAAATAGTTGGTGGTAAAACCAATTTGGTTGTTCACCACAATATGAATGGTTCCGCCGGTTTGATATCCTTCCAAACGAGCCATCTGAACCACTTCATAAACAACCCCTTGGCCTGCAATCGCGGCATCCCCATGAACTAAGATAGGCAGTACTTCAGATACATTGTCTGTGTGATCACGGTCTTGTTTGGCACGCGTAATCCCTTCTACAATCGAGTTGACCGTTTCAAGGTGCGAAGGGTTTGGCGCAATATTCATATTGATATTTTTGCCTGTATCCGTCTCTCGAACTGACGTCCATCCCAAGTGATATTTCACATCCCCATCAAAAATGGTTTCCTCATAGTCCTTTCCATCGAATTCGCTAAAAATGTCCTTGGGTGATTTTCCGAAGATATTGGTCAACACGTTCAGGCGACCTCGGTGGGCCATCCCCATCACGAATTGCTTCACGCCTTGATCTGCTGCCTTTTCGATGATTACGTCAAGTGCCGGAATTAAGGATTCACCACCTTCTAAGGAGAATCTTTTTTGACCTACATATTTGGTATGCAAGAAACTCTCGAAAGCAACAGCCTCATTCAGCTTTTTGAGAATATGTTTTTTTTCCTCGGGTGAAAACTTTGGGTGATTGTCGTTGACATTCAACCAGTTTTGGATCCACTGGATTCGCTCCGGAGAACGGATATACATATACTCTACTCCGATAGCATCGCAGTAGATGCGTTCCAAATGGATGATGATATCATTTAGGGTGGCAGCGCCGATTCCTAGAATCTCTCCTGCACTGAATACGGTTCCCAGATCATTTTCAGAGAGGCCAAAATTGTCTAAAGTGAGCTTGGGTTCGTACTTGCGTCGCTCACGCACAGGATTGGTTTCGGTGAAAAGATGTCCTCTAGACCGATAACCGTCAATAAGACGAACTACACTGAATTCCTTCTGCACGTGTTCAGGCACTTCAACGGCCCCTGAATCTGTCTGAATTTCACCATTGAAATCGCCTTGTTCGACAGCAAAATCAAACCCTTGAAAAAAAGCCCTCCAACTGGGCTCTACGCTATCAGGACTTATGAGATATTGATCGTATAATTCAGCAAAGTAAGCCGTGTGTGCGGCATTCAAGAAAGAAAATCTATCCATGCGTTTGTTTGTCCGATAAACCGACCGTAAAAATACAATAATTGTTAAGAATAGGGATTCATTATATTTACCAAAATACGAGGCTTTATGAGAATTTCGACATTTTCAATTCTGCTGCTACTTTGCGGTCTTCTGAATGCCCAACAACAAGACAGGCCATTCTGGCAAAATGTTCGCTTTGGCGGAGGTTTGGGCCTAAGTTTTGGCAACAACATAACCGCGGTAAATGTTGCTCCAAGTGCCATCTATCAATTTGATGCACAGTTTGCTTTGGGTGCTGGTTTGAATGCTTCCTATCTGCGCAGGCGTGACGTGTACAATTCATGGATTCTGGGCGGAAGCCTTATTGGCTTGTTCAACCCCATACCAGAGATACAACTCTCTGCCGAATTGGAGCAAAATAATGTAGATATCAATTTTGAAGAAACCTTTGGTAGTGCAGATGAGAATTACTGGTACACTGCCCTTTTTGTGGGCGCTGGCTACCGAACAGGCAATGTGACTTTTGGAATCAGATATGACTTGCTTTACGATGAGGAGGAAAGCATCTATGCCGATCCTTGGCTTCCATTTGTGCGATTCTATTTCTAAAAATTAGCGCGGTACCATCCCTTTTGCCATTCTCGCTGCAGAATGACAAATGCCAGCGTCTGAGCGTCCAACGCAGAATCATCCTTGTTTCTCACTTTCAGTTTTTCCTCTGAAACATCAATACGATACAAGAGTGCAACTAATTTAGTTTGGTCTTTATCTATGAAGTGTTCTATGAGCTCGGAAAAGCTTTTCCAAAGAGCATCGGGTTGTTCGTCAGCCGCGAATTCATAGTCAATATCCACCATCCGCAAATCCTTGTTTAGTTGTGCGATTAGTGCTGTGTACAAGGCCTCGGCTTCCGCTTTCCTAAGCACTCTTTTTACTTTGCTAATGACCCCTAATTCTTTGGACATCTCACAAAGATATTGCGAATCTTTCTACTGCTGCTTTACTATCTTTACAGAAACAAGCAATGCATGATCAGTGAACTTCAAGATCGCTACGGACAACTTTTTGAGGCTGAATTGCTACAAGAGA
>CAWUKP010000316.1:0-3251 GCA_963922975.1 uncultured Spongiivirga sp.
CATTTTGTATAGCAAATACTTGACTCAATTCACCCTCATACACAATTTCGTCTTCGCCTAAGAGTGAAAAAGGTCTTCGTACCAAAGCATCTTCCAAGAAGGTGTAGTAAGTGGAGAAGTCGAATTTTATCTTATCAAAATTCAACAGCACACCAATCTCGCCATTGTAGGCATACTCGGGTTTTAAATCAGGATTGGGCACAATCACCAAGCCCGGTTCTGAATCGAAGATTTTACCAATATCGTCAATATTTGGTGCGCGAAAGGCCGTTGAAAAGTTAAGCTTCCATTGCAAGGTTTCGTTCGGTTTCCAATTGATGCCCACACTTCCTGTAAGCGCTCCCGCATCAACTGTTGCCCTTTCAAATGGAAAGCCAAAGAATTCATTATTCTCTGAAAAATCTGCGCGTGCACTTATGTAATTATAGCGCAACCCTGCTTGAATGTTAAAATTTCGAATGGGCTTGTACTGATAGCTGGCATAAGCGGCAATTGAACTCCAGGTAGAACCGTCTGGGTAACGGGTAGAAGTTGCAGAACGAGTTGCTTCGTCAATGTTAAAATCAAAGGCGTCAGAACCTACCTCATTCAGCACAAATTCTGCCCCGTAATACAGTTTGGAGCTAGGTGATAATTTTTTCTCTAAATCTGCATTCAATGAATAGGCATTGACCGTTTCCCTGCGCGTTGTTTTTATGGGATTCCCAAAATCTCGGTTATGGCGACTCTCCTGATACTTCTGGAAAGCGCCCACCCAACGAAGCTTATCATACCAACTATTACTGCGTCTATTTTCTACCTTCAAATTGGTCATAAACCATCGTTGCGGACCATAGAACCACTCAGCAGATCTGGGCAATCCATCGCGATAGCGAATCAAGCGATCGTATCTGGCATAATCTGAAGTAGTGGTGTAGTATAAGCCCAGCGTGAAATCCCATCGCTCATTAGGAATAAACGCCAACTTTTGAAGAAAGTTCAGCTGGTTATAGCCTGTAGGGCGCTGCACGCGCGGATCTGGATTTGGAACCACCACATCCTGACCGCTTTGGCGCACCACAAATTCAGGTCGTAGATAATCATCTGGTCCATGACTTCCCATACGCAAATCACCAAAATCTGAGATGCTAGCGCTAGTTACCCACGCCCATTTTTGATAGCTCCCAGAAATATCGACATGAGACGTTCTTTCGTTGCTTGCCGTGGCATATCGGGCCATGACATTTCCGGTAAGACTTAGTGAATTTTGGGCCGCAATTTGCGGACGAAGGGTGAAAAAATTCAGGGCGCCTCCGACGGCATCACTTCCATAAATGGTAGAACCAGGCCCCAGAATGACTTCGGTACTGCTAACACTCAAAGGATCGATTGAGATGACATTCTGAAGGTTTCCGCTTCTGAAGATCGCATTGTTCATTCGTACGCCGTCAACACTGATTAGCAAACGATTGGCAGAAAAACCTCGGATCATCGGACTACCTCCTCCTAACTGACTCTTCTGCACAAAGACTTTTCCCGAATTGGTTAGTAGATCTGCCGCTGTTTGTGGATTGGTGAATTGAACGTCAGCCTGATTGACAGAAACAACTTTGTGGCTTACTTCTTCCTTGCGTTGTTTCCACTTGGCTGCGGAAAGCACCACTTCATCCAGCTGACGTGTTTCCGCTTCCAGAAATATCCTGTTTCCAGCAGCAATAATGACCGCTTTGGTACTTTCTGTTTGAATATGAGTGAGATGATCTATAATGATTCTTTCCTCATCATCGAAGATAGAGATGTCTACTTGGCCTCTGACATTGGTAGTTACAAACTTTTGCTGAGAAGTGTTGAAAATGGCCACATCAGCAATAGGGAGACGGGTATTTTTGTCAAAAACAGTGATGCGCTGACAATACCCCTGAAACGCCATTAAAAAAAATAGGATGAATGCAATTTGCTTCATAGCCAAACATCGCCTCCGACGTGTACTTTCGAGATTCTAATCACTTAAAGATTTCCTGCAAAACCCCTACAGACCTAGGTTTCTTAAACCACGGCAAATGTAATTGAAAATACCGAATAAGAATAGCCAACAACGCACTGCGACGGTCTTTAGTCAGTTTTACCTTTTCAAGTGCATCAAAATCTGTGCCTAACAAGCTTCGAAAATCCTCTAATTCTTGTCCGGCCAAGAAGTGATGAAAAGGCTGTTCTGCAGTGAAATTACCTTCTTGAAGATCGAAATACGGTAAGTCCTCTTGTTCTCGGTCAGGATAGAAGCCCAAATGCTGAGAAAGTTGGAGTAAAAAAACCAAATGGAAGTTGGCGATTTTGGGATGATTCTGAATGACTTCCATCGCATATTCCAAAAAGTGAAAAAGTCGTTGATTTCGGTCTTCTTCTTGCAAAGCCATGGCCAACATTTCGGCTATAAGCAGCAATACGGAGCGCTTCTCGTGATCTTGTTGCACTTGGTGGTAAGAATCAAGCACCCGTACGTCTCTCATATACCCTAGACTGTCCTTTTCTCTTTGCTGGGTATTGAATTCTAATAGAGTCATGTATTGAAAAAAGGCGGGTTTGACTTTTCCCTTCCTAGTGGCAAGGATTCCCTTCAACAAAAAAGATTGAGTACCTAATTGTTCTGTAAAACACTTGACAATCAAGCTACTATCGCCATATTTTAAAGTAGAAATTACAAAGGCGCGTGTTTCAATCATCGAATGACCATTACCTTTTTAATGGTACTTTCTTCGCCTTCTTGAGTACTGACGAGTACCAAATAAACTCCAGAGGCCACTTGGTGGCGCCCGAAGGCCGACAAATCCCATTCTACACTTCCTCCTTGCGATGTGGTCTCAAACACTAAATTCCCCTCGATGTCAGTTATTTTGACGTTTGCGCGAGCTGTCAGTCCTGAGATGGTTACTTTCTCGCCTCCTGGACGCACTGGATTGGGAAAGGCAAAAACTTCCGAGAGGTCATCGTTACTGTTAATTGCGTTCCCTTGGAACGCTAGTAATCCTGAAGTGGTGCCGATAAACACCTCGCCCGTTTCACCGTCAATTTCAATATCGTTTACTGTGTTGGAAGGTAAGGGCGAATTATCTGCGGTGAAGTGAAATATAGTCTCTTGGCCATTTGATGAAACGTAGAAAACTCCCGAATCTGCGGTAGCGATCCACTTGTTGTTATTGCCGTCTACCTCAATGTCCGTTATAAATTGTTGAAAAAGTAATTCGCTGGCTTCACCATCGTCCAGAAAAATAATC
>CAWUKP010000317.1:0-3226 GCA_963922975.1 uncultured Spongiivirga sp.
GTAATGGCAATCATTTTGTTGCCTCCGTTCTTAATCAGAGGCACGAGCACTTTAATTTCTGGAGTATTCCCACTTTTAGAAATACAGATAACTACGTCGTTCTTCAAAATGGTACCCAGATCTCCATGAATGGCATCTGCAGCGTGCATAAAAATGGCTGGTGTACCTGTAGAATTCATGGTAGCCACAATTTTGGTAGCGATGATGGCACTTTTCCCGATACCAGTAATGATCACACGCCCTTTAGATTCGTAGATGAGCGCTACTGATCGTGCAAAATCTTCATCGACCATCGTCGCGAGATGGCCAATAGCCTTCGCTTCTTCTTCAATGGTCTTTTTGGCGTTTAGGATGATTTCAGAAGGGGTATTCAACTTAAAAATGTTTAATGAAATGGCCTGTAGTTTGAAACAAAGAAAGAATGTCTTATATTTAAGTTACAAATGTAGTAAATAGGTTTTAGAGGGATGAGTTCTGTGGAAATCGATCTTCAAAAAGAACTGAAACGATATTTTGGTTTTTCTTCATTCAAGGGGCTTCAAGAAGACGTAGTAAAACAAGTTGTTGACGGCAAAGATGTATTTGTGATCATGCCAACGGGCGGTGGCAAATCATTATGCTATCAATTACCTGCGTTGGTGAAGGAAGGCACAGCCATTGTGGTATCGCCTTTAATTGCCTTGATGAAAAATCAGGTGGACGCCCTTCGCGGGATTTCTGAAAGTGACGGTATTGCCCATGTATTGAATTCTTCATTGAACAAAGCGGAGGTGCAGCAGGTGAAATCAGACATGGTTTCGGGAATCACCAAATTGCTTTACGTTGCCCCTGAATCCTTGACCAAAGAAGAGAATATTGAGTTTTTGCGCTCGGTGAAGGTTTCCTTTATGGCGGTAGATGAGGCACACTGTATTTCAGAATGGGGTCACGATTTTAGACCTGAATACAGAAATCTGCGTAGCATCATCGATCGTATTGGTGATGACATTCCTATCATTGCTTTGACGGCGACGGCCACACCGAAAGTACAGGAAGACATCATGAAGAATTTGGCCATGAAGGACGCATCAGTCTACAAGGCTTCTTTTAACCGTCCGAATCTGTTTTACGAAGTACGACCGAAAACTAAGAACGTCGATGCTGATATTATTCGATTCATCAAACAAAACGACGAAAAGTCAGGTATTGTCTATTGTCTGGCGCGCAAGCGCGTGGAAGAACTGGCTCAAGTGCTGCAGGTTAACGGGATCAATGCGGTGCCTTATCACGCAGGCTTAGATGCCAAAACGAGATCACGCCACCAAGATATGTTTCTGATGGAAGAGGCGGATGTGGTGGTGGCTACCATTGCCTTCGGGATGGGCATTGATAAACCTGACGTGCGCTTTGTAATTCATCACGATATTCCTAAAAGTATTGAAAGCTACTACCAAGAAACGGGTAGAGCCGGTCGAGATGGGGGGGAAGGCCATTGTTTAGCATATTACTCCTATAAGGATATTGAGAAGTTGGAAAAATTTATGGCCGGGAAGCCCGTGGCGGAGCAGGAAATTGGACATGCTTTGTTACAGGAGATGGTGGCCTATGCAGAAACCTCTATGTCGCGCAGAAAATTTATTCTGCATTATTTCGGGGAAGCCTTTGATGCGGTGCACGGCGATGGTGCGGATATGGACGACAATGCTCGGAATCCCAAACCAAAGCATGAAGCGCAAGAAGATGTGATCACACTTTTAAAGGTGGTGGACGATACGAATGAAAAGTACAAGGCCAAAGAAATTGTAAATACCCTGATCGGTAAAGCCAACGCACTGATCAATTCTCACAAAACCGATCAGCGTGACTTTTTTGGTATTGGGAAGGAGAAAGATGCCAATCATTGGATGGCGTTGATTCGGCAAGTGTTGGTGGCAGGTTTTTTGCGCAAGGATATTGAAACCTATGGTGTACTCAAATTGACGGAGAGTGGTAAGCAGTACCTCCAGAAGCCTGTGTCGTTTATGATGACAGAAGATCACACCTATGAAGAGACAGCCACAGAAGGCATTATTACCAAAGATAAAGGAGCAGGTGCCGCAGCAGATGCCACTCTTGTTAAGATGCTCAAGGATCTTCGGAAAAAGGAGGCAATTCGCCTTGAAATTCCGCCATATGCGGTCTTTCAAGAAATGTCATTGGAAGATATGGCGCTCAAATACCCTGTTTCCATTGAAGAGCTCAAGAATATTAACGGTGTAGGCGATGGTAAGGCACGTAAGTTTGGAACTCCTTTCGTGTCGCTCATTAAGCAGTATGTAGAAGATCATGACATCACCCGACCAGACGACCTGGTGGTGAAAAGTACTGGAGCTAATTCTTCACTGAAACTCTATATTATTCAAAACGTAGACCGGAAGCTTCCTCTAGACGACATAGCCGCTGCCAAAGGTTTGGGTATGGAAGATTTCACCAAAGAAATGGAGCAAATTGTCTACAGCGGTACTAAGTTGGATATTAGTTATTGGGTTGACGAAATTCTCGACGAAGACCAACAGGAAGAACTACACGAGTACTTTATGGATACGGACGATGATCGCATTTCCATTGCTATGGAAGAATTTGAAGGCGATTACGAAGACGACGAGCTTCGATTGTATCGCATCAAGTTTATCAGCGAAGTCGCCAATTAAGACCCGCGCTTTTTCATGGGAAAGAGTTTGAAATAGGTCAGGCTTCTCCACAACCACTCCAACGGACCGTAAAGAAAATGTTTCAGCCACCAGCTGCTAACGGTCATTTGTACAATGATGATGGCCAAGCCAATCCCGAAGGTGTAGACGTTCCGTAATTCCCCTAAATATCCCATTCCCCAGCCATAGAGTATGGCAGTTCCAATGATGGTTTGTGCCACATAATTGGTAAGTGCCATCTTTCCGTAGGGGGCAAACTTCATGAGGAACCGTTCCCCTCCAGCCCTGAGGAATATGAGTAAGAAGCCGAATACTAGGACGGCGGTCATCGCCAAATTAGAAAGATCCATCATAGTAAAGGCTAACATAAACCACCAATTGTCAAAACCGTTAGGAGGCTGCCCTCCCGATGCGATGGCGAAACCAGCACCCATAAGCACGATAAACATCACAAAAGCTGTGATGCTCCAGAGTAAGGCATTTTTCAAGCCTTTTTTCCAGGCAGTGAATTTTAGGAAGAATCCTGTTTTCCCCGCGATCAATCCTAGCAGAAAAAA
>CAWUKP010000318.1:0-3210 GCA_963922975.1 uncultured Spongiivirga sp.
ATGCACCTGAACCTTGCTGAAGTCTTGTCCGAAGGCTTGGCTCATGGAAGTTGAGGTATCCTTGCTTAAGTGTTGACCAGTACCTTTTGATTGCTGCAATTGCTGTTCCAGGTGACTTGTGTTTGCTGCTTTTTGAAGTTGAGGTGTCGAGTCACTGATGGTTTTCATTTGAAGCGTTTCCTCTTCACAATCCTCACATTTCCGTTGAATGGGGGTGGGTTTCGTAGGAGTCTCTACCCTTTGCACCACTGTTTCAGCCATCTGATCGGCTACTCTCTCGTAGCGGTCGTTTGGACTCCCGATCTTTAGTTTGGGTTGAATGAACAGGCCATTGCTCCCCTCCGTGTTTCTAGAATGAGTCTTCTGATGATACGTTGTATGTTCTTTGGCGCTGTGCAACTCTGGAAGTTACACTACATCTCCAAAAAAACTATGGGTATTTTTCCTTAAGAAAAAAGCCTCCATAGTTGAGGAGGCCTTTCACAAATAACAAACTTTAAAAATAATTGAACGGGTATAGCTAATCTCTTTTAGTCAATTGTAGGGTGGCTTCGCCTTGTTTTCTTGTAATGGTTTCCTCAGTCATGTGGGTGTCATCAAGGCTGTATGTTAATTCCATAGAGTCGTCATCAAATTGTGTAATGATAAGATTGATGGTACGGCCATCGCTTAAATGCTTCGTGAGGCGATCGCCATTAATGTCCCAGTCTCCACTACCAAAGTAAGTTTCTATAGATTCTTCTGTTTCCTCTTGACGATCTGTGTCAGAAGTCATCAAGCCCGTAAAAGCTCCTTGTGTTAGGAAATTGTAGGGATGTGGAGTGAAAGTAACAAAGGCTGAAAAATCACTTCCAGACATGCTAAAGTCTGTGGTGGTGGTTTCATTGTTCTCGGTAACGGTCAGCGTTCCTTTATCTACTTCAAAAGAAACAAGGTCCCAGGTACCTTCTACACGTTCTGGAATGACAATTAATTGGTCGGAATCGACTCCGTCTGTGGAGCATGCTGTTATCAACACCAATGCACCAATGGTTAGTAGGTTGAGTAGGTTTTTCATGTTTTTTAGACTTTGGGTATCTAAATCATGAAGAAAAGTACGTAGATAGTAGCTGGCAACAAAGAAATTGTTGTGTAAGTGTTTGATAATGTTGTCATTGTGAAGAATAACTAAGCTCGGAGGCCACTGTGTACAGGAATTGAGGTGCTAAGGTGAAATGAGCTGCGTATGAATCTGCCTACCTAATTCAGCGAGAAAGGGAATGCCTAAGCTTTCATATTCGTAGACATCATCATTAAAGATACCGTCTTCATTTACGTGAATGGTGGCTGTTAACAGAAACTCGACATTGTGCTTCTGATCTTTGATGTAGGCGCAATCTGTGAGGTACCCGTAGGCGTAACCCACTTTATTGTAGATGTTGATATGCTCAGGAATACGTTCTTTGGTATCGCCAAACAGGAAGAATTTCACATAGCCATCATAGTATTCATCTTCGTCGTAACCCGATATTCTTGGCACTTGATGCATGGTTTCCAACAGAAAGTCATAATCCTTTGGGTCGAGTTGAAATTGTTCTTCAGAAGAAAACGCGCTTGGTCGTGTGATGCGATGCATGAGCTGGTGCAAGACTGTGATGGGTAGATAATTCTTTTCACCAAAGTCCATCGGTTCTTCCACCAGTGTCCCATCGGCATAGTATCCGACGCCTTTATACCTGCGGTGTAATTCCAACGGTTCAGGTGCTTTGTTCACTAAAGATTCCTGTTGAATTAAGGTAGTATCGTTCAGTTGAAACACAATTCCCTTTGTACTTGTCTCGTCTGCGTTAGCCGTTGAAAGCCGATGCGCAATTCTCGCAGGCTGCAAGCCTTTCTCGGCGAGTTTTTGGTTGATATAGTCCGTGCCCAAATATTCAAACAAACGGTTATAGGCGTCATTATCGCTGACGGCGAAAATCTTAGTCACCTCCTTACGAATAGTGGTCTCCACCGAATCTCCTTCCACATAAAAAGGAGTAGTACTTTGCAATTGAGTATCTGCGTGCACTTTTTCCAAGGCTAAGACAGCAATAGGGAACTTTACAGTACTGGCTGGATAGAAGTAGTTACTGTCATTTACCTGAAAGCGGTCTGTTTCTCCAGTCTTTAAATTGGTAAAGACTATTTGAAGTTCATGCGCTTCTAGCTTGTCCACCACCTTTTTTATGAGCTCATGATCACTTTCGAGAATACTGCTCAAGTCAACCGTTCGCGTTTCCTTGTTTACACAACCGAAGAGCATCAAAGTGCCTATCAACATCCATGGTTTCATGAAATTAAATGTATGAAAAAACCCTTAGAAGCACTGATACCTTAGCGAGGTTTCAGCATTTCAACTACAAGCTACATGATTCTTTGGTTGCGGAAACGTTACTTCAATTTGATTCTGTAAAATGTCGTCAAACGTCTCTCTTTTTCGAATCAGATGTGCTTTTCCTTCTAGCCAAAGTACTTCGGCAGGTCTGAAGCGGGAATTGTAGTTGCTGGCCATCGAAAAACAATAGGCACCCGCATTGTTAAAGCTGAGAATATCACCCTCGCGGATTTCGTTGATTCTTCGATTGCTTCCGAAGGTATCCGTCTCACAAATGTAGCCAACTACCGTGTAGAATCGTTCTCGTCCTTTGGGATTGCTGATGTTACGGATGTGATGATACGAGCCGTAGAACATCGGACGAATCAAATGATTGAAGCCACTGTCGATCTGCGCAAATACAGTAGAAGTAGTCTGTTTCACCACGTTCACACTGGCCAAAAAATGCCCTGCTTGGCTCACCAGAAACTTTCCAGGTTCAAAGGCCAGGGTAAGTGATTTTCCATAGTCGTCGCAAAATCTATTAAAGCGCTCTGTAAGCTTGGCGCCCAGCTCTTCAATGTTCGTTTCTATGTCGCCTTCTTTGTAAGGAACCTTAAAACCACTTCCAAAATCAATGAACTCGAGCGCCGGAAAATTCTTGGCAGTTTCGAATAGAATTTCCGAGGCATACAGAAAAACATCAATATCGAGGATGTCACTACCCGTGTGCATATGAATACCATTCACGGTCATTCCAGTATTTTCAACAATGCGCAGTAGATGCGGTATCTGGTGAATGCTGATTCCAAATTTCGAATCGATATGACCCACGGAAATGTTGCTATTGCCCCCGGCCATCACATGAGGATTGATGC
>CAWUKP010000319.1:0-3203 GCA_963922975.1 uncultured Spongiivirga sp.
ATTGGTTCCCAGAAGTTTCAAAAGGCCGAAATGCAGTTACCGCTCGCATTGGGTAAAACCATTAGCAACGAAACCTTTGTGGTGGACCTTGCCAAAATGCCGCACCTTTTGATGGCTGGCGCCACTGGTCAAGGTAAGTCGGTTGGTTTGAACGCCATTCTCGCTTCGTTGCTGTACAAAAAACATCCAGCGGAGGTGAAGTTTGTTTTGGTCGATCCGAAGAAGGTGGAATTGACACTTTTCAATAAAATCGAACGTCATTATTTGGCCAAACTTCCAGATTCCGAAGAAGCCATCATCACTGACAATACCAAAGTGATTAACACCCTGAATTCTTTGTGTATTGAAATGGACAACCGATACGAGTTGCTCAAAAACGCCATGTGCCGTAACATCAAGGAATACAACACCAAATTCAAGGCACGAAAACTCAACCCGAACGACGGACATAAATTTCTTCCGTATATCGTATTGGTGGTGGATGAGTTTGCCGATTTAATTATGACGGCAGGTAAAGAAGTAGAAACGCCTATTGCACGTCTAGCACAATTGGCGCGGGCCATTGGTATTCACTTGATCATCGCTACTCAGCGACCTTCTGTAAATGTTATCACAGGGATCATCAAAGCCAACTTCCCTGCACGGATTGCCTTCAGAGTTACCTCAAAAATTGATTCAAGAACCATCTTAGATGGACCTGGAGCCGATCAATTGATTGGTCGCGGAGATATGCTCTACACCCAGGGCAATGATCTCATTCGCTTGCAATGTGCATTCGTAGATACGCCAGAAGTAGAAAAAATCACCGAATTTATCGGAGCACAACGCGCCTACCCTGAAGCGCATCAACTGCCCGAATATGTGGGCGAAGACTCTGGCACAAGTCTTGATATAGATATCAAGGACAGAGATGCGATGTTCCGTCAGGCTGCAGAAGTGATTGTGACGGCACAGCAGGGATCCGCTTCCCTCTTGCAACGCAAGTTGAAGTTGGGTTACAATCGCGCAGGTCGATTGATCGATCAGCTGGAGGCAGCCGGCATCGTAGGCCCTTTTGAAGGCAGCAAGGCACGTCAAGTGTTGGTGCCAGACATCATGGCACTCGACCAATTATTAGCAAACGAAACACACGATAAATAACAAAGACCATGAAGCAGTTAGTAACCCTTTTGATGATCACCTTGGTAAGTGCATGGGGAATTGCCCAGAATGCAGAACAAGCCAAGAATCTTCTGGACGAGGTCTCAGAGAAGGTAGCAAGCTATGATAATATCGAGATCGAATTCAAGAATGTGTTGGTCAATACAGAGGAAGACATTCGCCATGAAACAAGGGGAAATGTAACGCTTTCGGGAGAGAAATACCTGTTGAATTTCTTAGGCTTCACGCGTTTATATGACGGTGAAAAAATCTACACCATTGTTCCAGAGAACGAAGAGATCACCATTGCTTCCCCAGAAGATGTTGCGGAAGAAGAAGGCGCTATCACGCCTTCGGAGCTTTTCAATTTCTACAAAGAGGGTTACAACTACTCCTGGGATATTCTACAAAATGTTTCGGGTAGAAAGATTCAATATGTAAAATTAACCCCGATCGATTCTAACTCAGATTTGGAATATTTGCTGCTAGGTGTCGACGTAACCACTAAGCACATCTATAATTTGATCAAAGTGGGGAAAGACCAGGTAAAGACCACCTTGACTGTTAATTCTTTCAAAACCGATCAACCCTTGTCCAAAAGCTTGTTTACTTTTGATAAGTCTAAATACGATGGGTATTACATCAACAACTAGTGCGGCTTGAAAATACTTGACCGGTACATCTTAACCAGTTTCTTAAAGGCTTTTGTAAGCCTTTTTGTCATTCTGATCTTCATTTTCGTACTCCAAGCCATTTGGCTATTTATCAAAGATCTGGCAGGAAAGGGATTGGATATTTTTATGGTCTTACGCTTCCTTTGGTATTTATTACCGGATATCATTTCTAAGGTATTGCCATTGACCATCTTGCTGACTTCGATTATGACCTTCGGAAATTTTGCCGAGAATTACGAATTCGCCGCTATGAAGTCGAATGGTATTTCGCTGCAACGCGCCATGCGCAGTGTGATCGTCTTCATTGTTTTGACGGCCGTAGCTGCCTTTTATTTGGCGAATAATGTCATTCCTGCAGCCACCGTTAAAACCTGGAATATGCGTCGGAATTTGGCGTACATGAAGCCTACCTTGGCTATTTCAGAAGGGATTTTCAACGATATTGGCAATGTCAACATCAAAGTGGCCAATAAATATGGCGACAACGACCAGTTTTTAGAGGATGTGATCATTCACCAGAAATCACCTACCAAGCGTAATTTGGTAGTGATCAAAGCCGAAGAAGGCGAATTGCGCAGCGATGACGAAAACGGCATCCTACAATTGGTACTCAAAAACGGCAATCGCTACGAGGAGGTACGACGTAAAAGCCCAAAAGAACAGCAAAAAGAACCCCACGCACAAGCAGCGTTCAAGGAGTACATCATGAATATTGACCTTTCCAATATGAATGACGTTGACTTTACGGATGAACGCGACCTGAAGACTGACAAGATGAAAACGGTGGTTCGTTTGACCAAGGATATCGACTCCATGCAAAAGCAACTGAAGAAGTCGGTGGTGTTGTTTGGAGAAGATTTACACAGAAGAACGGGCATTGACGAACCCGATATGCCAGTGAAAGCCGTTGATAAGATCGCAGCGCAAACCAATCGGGCCAAGAAAAAAGATACCATTTTGTATCAAAATGCCAGCGCGGCTATTGCTAGCCTTCCCTCCTGGAAGCGGCTGCAGGTAATTGAACAGGCACGAAACAAAGCGCGCCAGCAGTTAAATCTGATCGAGAACAAACGGAATGTCTTCAAGCGAAATAACAAAATCATCAATCTTCATAAGATTCAGTTTCACAAGAAGATCGCCTTGGGCTTCGCCTGCGTAATTCTGTTCTTTATTGGTGCTCCTTTGGGTGCCATCATTCGAAAAGGAGGACTCGGACTGCCGATGGTAGTGGCCATTGTGATCTTTTTGGTGTATCACTTTATTGGCATCTTTGGCGAAAACAGTGCTGAAGACGGTTCGATACATCCGGCTTTAGGCGCCTGGTTGTCTACCTTAATCATGCTGCCGTTTAGTTTGCTTGTCACCAAACGCGCCACTACAGATCAGGGC
>CAWUKP010000320.1:0-3202 GCA_963922975.1 uncultured Spongiivirga sp.
ACACGACGTGACAAACTAAAGATCTCAAGGGCCTTCTGATATACCGGTAAATTAGGAAGGTATGGTATAGGTCTATCCATATTCATCATTGCTACCCTAAAATTACGAATTATAAAGCGCTTCAATTGAACATGTTTGAAGGTGATTTTATATATTCACCTTAAAAATTAAGGCAAAAGCTACATAATGACTTTATTATGATGGATACTAAGAACTGGAGCATCCTACATCAACTTCAGGAAAACGCTCGAAGGACCCATACAGAAATTGGTCGTGCCGTTGGTCTGTCCTCTCCAGCGGTTGCCGAACGTATCAAGCGCATGGAAGACGCGGGTGTGATTAAGGGCTATCATGTGGAAGTAGATCATGCCAAATTAGGACACCAACTGCGAGCCATTATTACCTTGCGCGCCTTTGTAGGGAGGTTAAAACCATTTCTGGAGAAGGTGAAGCAATTTCCTGAGGTGCTCAACTGTTATCGTATTACTGGAAATGAGAATATCATCATGGAAGTAGTATTAGATGATCAGTTTCACCTAGAGCGCTTTATCGACCAGCTGATTAATTACGGAGAAACAAGAACTCACATTGTACTTTCCAACGTCGTTGAGAATGTGATTGTTCAAAAAAAGTAAACACCCACAGAGTTTGGTCTCGTTTTTGATGCAAAAGCGGTAATAAATGCATTCAATTAATCCGTAACTTAGTCATATGAACTTCAAGCTACGCCCGTTCATCTTTCTTGCTATCTTTTTGTATGCCTCCTTCGGTGTTGCCCAACAATTCGCCGTTCGAAAAGGTGCGGTAACCGATAGCATTGCCGTCAATGATACACTCTCATATGCATTGTTCCTCCCCTCTAAATTCACCAAAGAGAAAACTTGGCCATTATTGGTCGTCCTCGATCCCGCGGCACGTGGAAAAGTAGGTTTGTCTTCATTTTTGGAAGTTGCGGAAAACAACGGGTTGATTGTTGCTTGCTCGAACAATGCGAAAAACGGATCGTATGTAGAGAATATAGATATCTTCTCCTACACCATATCACATCTCTTGCAAGTATTGCCAATTGACACAGAGAAAATGATGTTGGCTGGTTTTTCAGGAGGAGCACGTTCAGCAACTGCTTTGGCTGTATTATCTGAAGGTAGTATCAAAGGGGTGATTGGCAGTGGTGCAGGCTTTGCCAATGAAGCGAAGTACCAGCCCAACAAGCGAAACTTGACGTATATCGGGGTGGTAGGTGAACAAGATTTCAACTACTACGAAATGTTGGGCAATCGTATATACCTCAATCAAAAATACATACCTAACGAGTTGATCTTATTTGAAGGCGATCATCGATGGCCTCCGGCGCCTGTGATGACGGTGGCAGTTGAGTTACTGTTAAAGAAAATAGTGATCGATAAACTTCCAGAGGATGATAAGCAGAAACGTACACTACAGTTCTATCAAAATCATTATCGACTGGCCAAAGACCTAGAAGACTCCAAAAAATATCACCTGGCTTATGACGCCTATCAACAAATCGTCAGCAATTATAAAAGCCATGTCGACGTAGACAGCATACGACAAAAACTCAAAGAGATTCGAAAAAATCCCGCTTACAAGGCCTTCAAAAGGAATGAATTGGTGCAACGCCCAAAGGAAATTGAATTAGCGGCTAAATATGCTGATTTCTATTTCGAAGATCTTGAAGACAATAACCTTCAAAATATTGAATGGTGGAAGAAGGAGTTCGAAAAGGTAGAGGTCTTTAAGAACAATCCATCGCCCTCGGTACAGTTGATGGGACAACGTCTGTATAATCTCCTGCAGGTGATCGCGCTGGAGAGTACCAAAGGATTGGATCCAAAGCTCGATGTGGAGCTTTTAATTTTCGCCAACGAGTTTTTGATTGCCCTAAATCCTTCTTACCACAATGGCTATATTGAGTTGATGCGGCATTATTCAACCATAGGCAATTACGAATTTGCCCTGGGAGCTATGGAGGAATTGTTGAAAAACGGTTATACCAACGAAGAAGCACTGAATAAGGTCGAAGGAATTGCCCTTCTGCGTATCATGCCAGAGTATCAAGCTTTACTGGAGAAGTACTAATTTCCGTGTAAAGAAAAGTTAAATTGACCTCTTCTGTTTCGGCCTAAGCTTTTAGCATCGTATCTTTTGTACGAAGTACAACTGAACCTGTGAAACCCTTACTGCTTTTCTTTTGGTGTAGTTTTCTGACCGCTTTCTCGTATGGTCAAGATTACGAACGCGGTATCGTGATAGATTCGATTGCCGTGAAGAATGGTGAAGCGAATGAACATTTTGCGCTCTACTTACCTCCGGCATACAATCCCGACGAACTCGCTGCAGTGGTTTTTGTTTTTGATCCACTAGGTCGGGGCGCGTTTGGGTTGGCTAAATTTGTGAAAGCAGCAGCGCACTATAATTACATTCTTATTGCTTCCAACAACACGAAGAATGGACCGTATGAGGATAATTTCACCTATGCCAACAGACTTTTTGAACAGGTGTTTGCTACCTTTAAAATTGACGAACGGCAAATCTATACGGCAGGTTTTTCGGGAGGGTCGCGTTTGGCCTGTACCATTGCGGTGTTGACCAAAGCGATTCAAGGAGTGATTGCCTGCGGCGCTGGATATTCGCTAAATGATGGTCACATTCCTGGTTTTGAAGATCATTTTTCGTACGTCGGCCTCGTGGGTGATGAAGACATGAATTACCAAGAAATGCAACGTGTAGATCGTTGGTTCGAGCAGTTCGGAATCGACCATGAAATTCTTACCTACGCAGACGGTCATGCCTGGCCGCCTGAAAAGCAATTGATGCGGGCATTTTCTTGGCTGGAACTCCAAGCGTACAGGCGAGACATCAGAGAAAAAAATGCATCGAAAATTGATCATTCCTATCGAGATCAGTTGATGCTATTTGATAGTTTACGTCAACAGGGAAATGCCTTAGACGCTTATAAAACATTTGAACGTATTTCGAGAAATTACAAAACCTACTACGATTTAGACTCCTTGGCCGTGGTGGCAGAACCCTTGAAAAAAACAAAGACTTATAAAAAACAATCCACTACAGCTGTAAAGATTGAAAAACTTGAAAAGGAGTTCTCCAGAAAGTTCAGAGAGCGATTTGCCGAGGAACTTGCCTCTAAAAAAACAGATCAAGAATTTCGTTGGTGGAAAAAGGA
>CAWUKP010000321.1:0-3185 GCA_963922975.1 uncultured Spongiivirga sp.
TCTGAAGGATAGAAATTAGTACAATAGTGGCCGTTAGATTATCAATAATGGCAGAGAGAATAAAGGCTAAAAAGGAAAAAATCCACAGAATTTTTTTCTTGCTTCGGGTACGCACAAAGTCTTTGATCGTCGCAAAACCGTTGAAATAATCAATAATTTCAACAATGGTCATGGCCCCCAATAAAAAGACTAAGATTTCGGCGGTCTTCCCCAAATGGTGTAAGAGGGTTTCTTCCATCAAATGGAGCTTTTCTTCATGGTCAAGCATTCCAAAATTGTCCAGCAATGCATGCTTACCTGAATCAAACCAAGTGGTGAAACCATCCAATCCAAACGCAATGAGCGCCCAACAAACCGCCATCATAATGAGGGCAGGAATGAGTTTGTCGATCTTAAGATTATGTTCTAGGGTAATGGCTAGATAGCCCAAAGCAAAGACAATAATGATAAGGGTTTCCATAAATCAGCTTGGTGTAGTTAGTCTTTGCCTAAATTAATTGATTTAGGGCAATCTCAAAAGCCGTTTCGCTAATATTTATCTTTGTACTGTTTTTGATGTAGACTTTTTGTAATGCTTCGCGAATTACTTGGCTAGTATCATTGAAGATATCCTTATCCTTCATCGAAACACGACCTTCCATGAAATAGGCAAAAACCCGTGCCATTCCACAATTGGATATAAAATCGGGGATCAGACTTACCCGTTGATCCGTGTACTCCATGATCGGTCCGAAGAATATTTCCTTGTCTGCAAAGGGCACGTTCGCACCGCAACTTATGACCTCTAAGCCCGTATCGATCATGGTTGCGATTTGTTCTTTCGTAATCAGGCGAGAAGCCGCACAGGGCGCGAAGATCTCGGTAGGTAGCTTCCAAATTCGTTCATTGATTTCATCGAAGGAAATCATCTCATGCGACACCAACGTATTGCCATCCTTGTTCAGGAAAAGTTCTCGAATTTCTTCAAAAGAAAAGCCGTCTTCATTAATGACGCCTCCCACCCGATCGATAATGCCTACCACTTTGGCGCCCATTTGAGATAAGTAATAGGCCGCCGCTGATCCTACATTTCCAAAACCTTGAACCACTGCTCTCTTCCCCTGTACCGTACCGTCGTGCAGTTCGTAATGGTGTTTGACGGCTTCTGCCACACCAAAACCAGTAATCATATCAGCCACGGTATACTTTCGGGCCAAGTTTGGACTGTAGTTTTGATCTTCAATCACTTTGATCACTCCATGTCGTAACTGCCCAATTCGGTTGATTTTATCCGCCTCGCGCGGTTGAAAATGACCGTTGAAAACACCTTCCTGCGGATGCCATACTCCTGCATCCTCAGTAATAGGAATCACCTCGTGAATTTCGTCTACATTTAAATCACCACCCGTTCCATAGTAGCTCTTAAGCAAAGGTGCCACAGCTTGGTACCATCGCTCCAATACTCCTTTTTTTCTAGGATCATGAGGGTCGAAATTGATTCCTGACTTTGCGCCTCCGATCGGTGGACCAGAAACAGTAAATTTCACCTCCATCGTCTTGGCCAAAGAAAGGACTTCATTCATATCAAGGCCTTTTCGCATGCGTGTACCACCACCTGCTGCACCTCCTCGCAGAGAATTGATCACGGTCCAACCTTCGGCCTCTGTTTCAGAATCTTTCCAATTGAATACGATTTCAGGTTGCTTTTCTTCATAGCGCTTAAGCAGTTCTTTCATGGCGGTCTTATTAATGCTTCAAAAATAGGAAATTTAGATTGTGGAATAACTAGCGAAAGTGAGCTAAGATTCAATTTTTTTAAAAGTAAGGAGCATTCATTGAAACTTCTCTAATTATGGATTATCTTTGAGGCCAAATTTTGAGAATTTAATAATACTGTTTTCCATGGATTTTAGCCTTACCGAAGAACATTTGATGATCCGAGATGCCGCCAGAGATTTTGCGCGTAACGAACTATTACCTGGTGTAATTGAACGAGACGAAAAACAGGAATTTCCGCAAGAGTTGGTTCGAAAAATGGGCGAACTAGGTTTTATGGGCATCATGACCGACCCCAAGTACGGCGGAAGTGGCATGGACACCATTTCGTACGTACTTATCATGGAAGAGTTATCAAAGGTAGATGCCTCTGCTTCTGTAATCGTCTCTGTGAATAATTCGCTTGTTTGTTATGGTTTGGAAAACTACGGATCGGAAGAACAAAAGCAAAAATACCTTACTAAATTGGCCACTGGTGAATATGTAGGCGCCTTTTGTTTGAGCGAACCCGAAGCTGGTTCTGATGCTACTTCCCAAAGAACTACCGCAATTGATCACGGCGATCACTATATTTTAAATGGAACCAAAAACTGGATCACCAACGGCGGACGTTCCGACGTTTACCTGGTAATTGCACAAACCGATCGAGACAAAGGTCACCGTGGCATCAACGCCTTTATTGTTGAAAAAGGCATGCCTGGTTTCGATATCGGTCCAAAGGAAGACAAGCTAGGTATCCGTGGGAGTGATACACACACTTTGCAATTCAACGATGTAAAAGTTCCTAAAGAGAATCGTATTGGAGAAGATGGTTTCGGCTTCAAGTTTGCGATGAAAACGCTTTCTGGAGGACGTATCGGCATTGCCGCTCAAGCCTTGGGCATTGCATCCGGTGCTTACGATTTGTCAAAAGAATATTCGAAAGTGCGCAAGGCATTCGGTACCGAAATTTGTAATCATCAAGCCATTGCCTTCAAGTTAGCGGATATGTACACGGAAATTGAAGCAGCCAGACATTTAGTGATGCAAGCGGCTTGGCATAAAGATCGCGGCGAAAACTATGATAGAGCCAGTGCCATGGCGAAACTCTACGCCTCAAAAGTAGCGATGGAGCACACTGTAGAAGCCGTGCAAATTCACGGTGGAAATGGCTATGTGAAAGAATACCACGTAGAACGATTGATGCGCGATGCAAAAATCACACAGATTTACGAAGGCACTTCCGAAATTCAAAAGATCGTAATTTCACGCAGTATCCTAAAAGATTAAATGATATACTTTTTGCACAGCAACCCCTCCGAAAAGAGGGGTTTTTTGTTGGTGAATGTATTTTTGAGCAAGAGGTCGTTGATTTTTTGAGGGTAATCCTATGTATGCCAGCCATTTTCTATAGAATTTTATTTTTCCCACCCCTAAAATTATCAGTTTGG
>CAWUKP010000322.1:0-3172 GCA_963922975.1 uncultured Spongiivirga sp.
GTAAATGCTTGGCAATCCGTAGGGCAGCCGATGATTTCACATAGTATGATTCGCCAGGAACAACCAAAATAATGGAATCTATTTTCTCAGTATCAATTTGTCGCTCATTGATAAACTGTTGTCCCACCTCAGACTGAAGTGATGCAAATCGAAACACATCTTGCTTGTCGCGTTCAATAATAAACTGCACCGAAGCGTTGCAAAGGTTGCAAACTCCGTCGAACAACAATAGCTTTTTTCCAGCTGCTAATTCCATACTGTAAAATTACGACTTCTCAGTTAATGTGTACTGTAATGCCGAGCTTTTAGTCGGGATATCCCGAGGAAAATATCATAAGCAATACATAAGTTTAGGTTATTAGTTACATTAAAAACATAAATAAGAATTACTGAAAAATATTATAGATATTTGAATATCAATAAACGACAGCAAGGCTTTTGAAGCTATGTAATTTAACCTTCATGTACACTCCTCTGATTTAAAGTAAGCGGTGAAGTAACTTTTTGGCACAGCTTATTTGAAACAGCCAGCAGCGCAGAGTTTTCACTAGACTTTGGTTGCTGGTTGTTTTTATTTATCTTGAAATCAATGAACAAGCGGTATTCTTTTCTTGTAGTCATGACCATCCTTTTGGTATTCCTAGGATTTGGTGAGGAATCGTTTGCACAGCAGTCTTCAAGAGCGAAAAAGAAGTTGCAAAAATATGAGGACATCCGTCAATCGATGATAGACACTTCTTTTAAATTCATTACGAAGAAGGTTGACCTTCCGCGAACCCCAAATAGAGGCACTGGGGGCTTAGTGTTCATTGAAAACGGAAGGGTTGACATCTGGGAACTCTTATGGTTGGATCGAAACGAGCAACCGGAACAGTTTGGCGCCAAAGAACGAATACAGCAATATGTAGTTTCAGAAAACCAAATACAGCAAAAGATAACAGTTCGTTTTGCGGCAAATATGCGTGGAGCGACCTATTATTTTGAGGTGGAGCAAACCTTCGGGAAGCAAGCATTGCTTCGTGTTACCGAAGGTAACAGGTTTAGCCTTTTATACAGGGGAAGCATTAAACCCTTAAAGAAGTGAAAGCTACCGTGGTAGATATTTACCCAGTACATGTGCTGATCGGCAAATAGTCATTTTTCAGTACCTTTAGAGAGAAACCATCAAGACCTTCCTCTCTATGAAAACCACACGACTGCTATGTATCATCCTTCTTTTTGTCAGTGTCTCATTTGTTCAAGCGCAAGAAGCTGAAGAAATTCTAGAAAAACTAGAGGAAATTGCCATCATCGACCAGAAAGTGATGGTTCCTATGCGGGATGGGATTCGATTGGCCACTGATATCTATCGCCCAAAAACTAATCAAAAAGTTCCCATCATTTTCTCACGCACCCCGTACAATTTTAATTCTTGGGGAGATGGCGAACGGCGTACACGAACTGCGCAACGAGCTTATGAAGCCGTGAAACGCGGTTATGCCTATGTCGTACAGAACGAGCGAGGACGCTATTACTCAGAGGGCGAATGGGATATTTTGGGTGTTCCGCTGACAGATGGTTATGATGCCTTTTCTTGGATGAAAGACCAAACATGGTCCAATGGTAAGATCGGCACTTATGGTTGTTCCTCTACCGCGGAATGGCAAATGGCGGTAGCTGCTCTTGATCATCCTTCGCATGCCGCTATGGTTCCGCAGGGGTTCGGTGCTGGAGTAGGCCGCGTAGGTGATATCTATGAACAAGGAAACTGGTATCGTGGCGGTGCTGAGCAAATGCTCTTTTTTGCTTGGTTATATGGGGTAGAGCACGACAAATTCAAACCGCGTATTCCTGCCGGAGCTACCCAAGAGGACTTGATTCGTATTTCACGATTTTATGACTTGGCTCCGGAAAATCCGCCAGTGGATATGTCAGAAGCCCTGAGTTATCTTCCCATTCAAGACATTTTGAAAAATATCAATGGAAAGCGTGAAATTTTCGACAAAATGATCCGAAGAAAACCAAATGATCCTGCTTGGTATCAAGGGGGATTGTACCACGACAACATGGAGTTGGGAACGCCCAGTTTCTGGTTTGCTTCTTGGTATGATGTATCGATCACGCCCAATTTAGCGCTCTTCAACCATGTTCGAAAAAATACAAAAGATGCTGAGATTCGCGACAACCAGTACTTGGTAATCGCCCCAACCTTGCATTGTCGCTATACACGAGCCACCGAAAACACTGTTGTTGGTGAACGTAGTGTTGGTGACGCACGACTTAACTATGACGAACAAATTTATGCTTGGTGGGATCTCTGGTTGAAAGGAATACAAAACGATTTTAAAGCGAAGACGCCTAGGGTACAATACTACACTATGGGTAGCAACCAATGGCAATCTGCCGAAGAATGGCCGCCAGCAGCTACTCAAATGATTACCTATTATTTGGATAGTGGAGGTAAGGCCAACAGTCTTTTTGGCGACGGACAATTGACCACCAACACACCAAAAGAAGACACGCTAGACAGCTTTACCTACGATCCTATGAATCCCGTCACCTCTTGGGGTGGTAATGTGTGTTGTACTGGAAATGCGGTGCGTGGGGGTGCCTTCGATCAGCAACATATGGAAACACGGAACGATATCTTGGTGTATACTTCGGAAGTACTGGAGAAAGGGGTGGAGGTCACAGGTTTCATTGAATCCACACTCTATGTTTCTTCAGATGTGAAGGATACCGACTTCACCATCAAACTTATTGACGTCTATCCTGACGGAAGGGCCTATAATCTAGATGAAACGATTCAGCGCGTGCGCTACCGAGAAGGCTATGATAAAGAGGTTTTTATGGAGAAAGGAAAAGTCTACAAAGTAGATTTAACACCGATGGCTACGAGTAACTTTTTCAAAAAAGGACATCGAATTCGTATTGAAGTCTCCAGTAGCAATTTCCCGCGTTTTGCGCGAAACTTAAATACTGGCGGAAACAACTATGACGAATCCAAGGGGGTAGTGGCGCATAATACAGTGCTTCATTCTTCGCAATATACTTCAAGCATTCGATTTCCTATTAAACAATAAGACGAAAAAATTGTACGGCTTTTAATGCTTTCGTTACTGCTTTCTCTGTCTTTTTCTTGCAGAGGACAAGAAACAAGGACCGAAGAGCCATATACCTAGATCGGAAGAGC
>CAWUKP010000323.1:0-3141 GCA_963922975.1 uncultured Spongiivirga sp.
ACCCAAATCTAAAAAGTTATGTTACGTAAGTACTTAACCTTGTTATGTGCTATTCCTTTTGCGCTGAGCGCAAACTCCCAGCACACTATTATTTATGAAAATTTTGACGCCAATAATGGCGGTTGGACTTCGTCTACGGCCAGTGGCCAAAACGGTAGTTGGTCCTACGTTGGTAATGACACTCCTGTAGTGGGAGAAGCCAATTACTGGGTGCTCAACTCGTATAACAACTACGGCAGCAACTACAGGACCTATCTTACAAGTCCAGCCTATTCGACCTCAGGCTACACTGGTGTTACTTTAAAAATTGACATCCAGCATGATACGGATAATGACGTAGATGATGGGATGAATTTCGAGTATAGCTACAACGGTACGACATGGTTTGTACTTGGCTCCACAACCAGTACGGGTGCTTTTTGGTACAACGACACCGATATTGATGGTATTGGAAACAATATTCATGGGTGGTCGGGTATCAATACTCAAAACGGTAATAGTGCTTCAAAATGGGTAGAAGCCTCCATTACGGATGCTGTTTTGGATAATGCAGCGGTTATTTATTTCCGAGTACAATTTGCTAGTGATACAGACAGCAGTACCGATGATGGTGTTGCTTTTGATAATCTACTGGTAGAAGGAACGCCAATAGTCCCTTCCTTGCCTACGGTAGGTCCTGGTGGACGTCCAACAGACCTTGCGCTTTGGTTGAAAGCCAATGACGGTAATACCACAGTAGACAATACAGATATTTCTACCTGGTCTGACCAAGCAGGTGATGATAATGCGATTGCCTACGGTACTTTTTTACCCACCTATAAAGACAATGCCACTGACAATATGAACTACAATCCTGTGATTGAGTTCAATCGCTCAGAATTTGATCATATGAAAGGAAAAGGTGGATATCATGCACAAGATTATTTTATTGTCTTTTCTGCGGACGATCCTATTGATAATACCTCCACCTACCGACAGCAATTGATTGCAGGGAAGCTTCGAAATAGAGGGTTTGCAGTAGACGGAACAGGTATTGGTTTGGGACGAATTTCCGGACGCTATACAGATGCAGTGATTGCGCATACCATCAATTCATTTCCACAAACAGGACCACCCAACGCGGTTTCTTACGGACGTTGTTATTCTAGCACCACAGATTTCTATGCCGCTCAAGAAGTGCTGATGCTCAACATCAAGACAGATGCTGCAGGTACTGTAGCTGAGATCTATTTGAATGGTGAACGCATTGATAATCAGACGGGTCAAGCTGGTGGCGGTGGTGATTTGAATTTTAGAGAGTTTGATAATCTCATGTATTATTTAGGAGTAGGCCGATTTACCATGAACGGTAATATTGATGCTTATTTCGACGGAAGAATGGCCGAAATGATTACCTATTCTTCGCGCGGTAGTGATGCTGAGCAAGATCGAATATTAAGCTATCTAGCCATCAAAAATGGTATTACACTGAAAGCTGGAACTACCGCTACTACTGCGAAACGTGAAGGGGATCGTGATTATGTAGACTCTAATGGAAACACCATCTGGGATGTTTCAGCAGATAGTGCCGGATTCAACTTTGACATTACCGGTATTGGTCGTGATGATGATTCAGAATTGAATCAGAAGCAGTCGCGTACCCAGAATGACGAAGACGATGTAACGATCAGCCTAGGCGGTATTTACACCACCAACAACGCAAACCCTAATAGTTTTGACGATGATCGCGAATTTTTGATGTGGGGTAATGATGGAAACAAGATTGTGATTTCTTCTCCAGTGATCAATAAAGTAGACCTTCAAGGAACGACTACCGATTACATCATGGCAGACCGTAAGTGGAAGATTGTAGAGACTACTTCTGACGACATCGAAGACGTGTTTATCTCTATTCCTTCTTCTTTCTTACAATCTATGTACACCCTTGGTCCTGGCGAAGAATACGCCTTGATCGTAGCAGACGACGGTGCTTTTGGCTCGGCTGATATTGTAGACATCCTTCCATTTGATGTGAACGGTTCTCAACTAGAAATCTGGTACGACTTTGACGATACACGTTACTTCACCGTAGGTATTGCGCAAAGAGCGCAAGGAAGCTATGGTTTGGATTTTGGTTCAGGTGATTATATTGTTTCGAACAATGACATTAACCTCAATTCAAATTTCACCATTTCTACCTGGGTGAAGAAGGCTAGCGGTGCTGGCGGAACGATCTTTGCAAAGGACGGGGATTACGATATCACCGTAGACGGAGCTGGTCTTATTGACGTGAACTGGAATGGTGCTACTAGACTTAATGGTACAAGAAGCATCAACGATGACCGCTGGCATCATGTAGCTGTTATCAAAAGCGGTACATCAGCCAGTTTATACGTTGATGGTATTTTAGATGTTTCAGCCTCGGTTGGAAACCCGATTTCAAGCAGTTCGAATTTCTTCTCTGTAGGAGTCATTTGGACGGACAAAAACAATATTTCTACGGCCTTTAATGGCGATATCGATGAATTGAGAATCTGGGATACCGCCTTGAGTCTTGATCAGGTGCGCTACTTGATGAATCAAGAGATCGAAGAGGTTAGTAACAATGTAGAAGGTGTGGTGGTACCTACTACCATCACCAAAAACGACATTAGCGGCGAGCTTTGGAGCAATCTGCAGGTGTATTACGACTTCAACAATTATTACGGAACCTCAGTACAAGACAAATCTGATAACATGCACTGGGCCCGTGTGAAGTATTTGAGTCCAGATAAGCGCGTAGTTGCTGCACAAACCGCACCGCTCCCCTATGTTTCGACTGCCAACGGATCTTGGACCTCTCAAGGAACATGGACCAATGGTAGCACACAACTTATTCCTGGTTCTACAGTTTCAGGAACTCCTATGGATTGGAATATTGTTCAAATCAACAATAATGTGAGCATGCCAAGTTCCACTGAAGTACTCGCCTTAATGAATACTTCTGGAACCCTAGAAGTTGCCGGAGGCAATGCCTTGACGATCTCTCACTACCTACAACTAGATGGCAAGATTGATCTTCAAGGTGAAGCGCAATTGATTCAAGCGGTAGATAGCGACCTAGATGTCAATAGTACAGGAACCTTGGAGCGTGATCAACAAGGAACGTTGGATCGTTTCACC
>CAWUKP010000324.1:0-3136 GCA_963922975.1 uncultured Spongiivirga sp.
GCAGCCACTGCTTCAAGTTCGCTATACCATGCTTCCCCAAACTTTCGAATGAGCGCTTCTTTGACAAATTTATACACGGGCACCTGCAATTCTTTCCCTAAAGAACAGGCGTCATCACAAATTTGCCATTGGTGGTAGTTGACGGCTGCGAATTGTGAATAGTCTTTGATTCTGATAGGATACAGATGGCAGGATATAGGCTTCTTCCAATCAATTTCACCCGCCAGATACGCTTGTTCAATGCCGCATTTGGCCGTTCCTTTTTCATCAAAGGTCACGTAGGCGCATTCTTCGCCCTCTACCAAAGGAGTTTCGAGTCCGCCATCTAAACCTGTGGTGGAAGTCCCCAGTTTTTCGATGGCGGCAATCCCTTCTTCTCGCAAAAACGGTTTCACCTTGGGATAGATCGTTTGAAGTATACTGGTCTCGTCTTCTGACAAAGGGGCGCCACCTGCGCCTTCCACACAGCAAGCACCTTTGCAGGCGGATAAATTACAGACAAATTCTTTTTCAAGGATGTCTTCAGAAACGATGGTCTTTCCAATTTGAAACATGGCACAAAGATAGGACTTTCACGAGGCTAAGACAGGGTTAACAAATTATCAATTATTTGCGTGTATTTGCTGCTATGCAATTAAAGCAACGTACTTTTGCGCCGTTTTTCTAAAACTCGCGTTATGCAATTCAATTTCAAAGAGATATTCACTGCTTTTATGGTCCTTTTTGCGGTCATTGATATCATTGGCAATGTGCCGATTATTATTGACCTGCGGAAAAAAGTTGGACACATCCAATCTGAGAAAGCCACGCTGATTGCAGGCTTCATCATGATTCTATTCCTTTTTGTGGGGAAAAGTATCTTGAACTTAATCGGTATTGATGTCAACTCATTTGCCGTGGCAGGTGCTTTCATTCTTTTTTTTATTGCCTTGGAAATGATTCTGGGCATCACTTTATACAAAGAAGAGGAAACCAGTCCGATTACGGCTTCAGTCTTCCCATTGGCCTTCCCCTTGATTGCCGGACCTGGAAGTTTGACCACTTTGTTGTCTTTGCGGGCAGAATTCGCCACAGAAAACATCATCGTTGCTATTTTGGCGAATATGGTCTTCTTATATCTTGTATTGAAAACTTCGGCAAAGATTGAACGCCTTATTGGTACGAACGGTATTAACATTGTACGTAAAGTTTTTGGCGTAATTTTGTTGGCCATAGCGGTGAAGTTATTCACTGCTAATATTCAACAATTGCTAAGCTGATGAAGATTTTTAGACTTATTCTGGGCATCCTGGCGTTACTGCTCATTGTTTTTAACGTTACCAAGCTCGATTTTGACAATCTGCTGCAAGGCGATAGCATGGTGGCCCTCATCTGTATCATTGCTGCCCTATGCGCTTTGATCCTTCTCCTGATCCTGAACACTTCTAAACGCATTCAACAAAAGTTGAAGGAAAAATCATGATCTACGATGTGTTGGTGATTGGTGGCGGTGCCGCGGGTATGCAGTGCGCCCTTGTCTTGGGATCTGCCCACAGCAAAGCGTATGCAGCCGATAAAAAGATCGGAATCATTCTTCACCAAAAAGCCTCTCATTTACAATCTGCCTTGTTCAACAATGTCTTGGGCATCAAACCAGGCACCACGGGCATGGATATTCTGCAAAGCGGTAAAGTACAGCTGGCGGTTCAATATCCGCATGTGGAACAGATTGAAAAGGAAAAAGTCATGGAAGTCTATGGCGAAATGGACAGTTTTATCGTGAAAACCAACAAGAACGACTACAAAGCCAAAATGCTTGTCATTGCCCTTGGGTACACAAATCAATTCAATATCAAAGGTTTGGAAGCGTTTGTAGCTCCGCATCCGCGGGCTACTGCTGAAAAACAACGTATTTGGTTGCGGAATGAAGATCACCTAGTGAAAGACGGCCTCTATGTAGCTGGCACCTTAGCCGGCTGGCGCAGTCAGCTGCCCATCGCTCAAGGAAGCGGTGCGCAGGTAGCCACAGACATTCTTACGTTCTGGAATGACGGTAAGCACACCAAAGTACACGACAAGTTGACGTAAAAAAGCGAAGATTAATCTACCAACTGATCATTCTCCAAACGGCTCAACTCCACTACTTTCTGAATCATGGCATCCCCTTGATTGAGGATTTGTTCGTAGGCATTGGTGCCAAATAATTGCTGTGCCACCACCGCTTTGATCAGTTTCTTCAGTTTGGGTTTGTAGTAACCAAACTGCAATTCTACACCTGCATCTTGAGCCTCCAGTTGAAAGTCCAAATACATAGAGTCTGGAATAGTGATTTCATTCACAAATTGCTCTTCCGTTATCTCGTTGAAGATCATACGATCTTTGTCGAGATAGTTAAAAACGAAATTGTTGAGTAAGGCAGAGTTCAGGATGTAGTTGAGTTGTTCTTTCTCCAGCGAATTTTTGGCAGGCACAAAAACATCTGGGATGATGCCTCCACCGCCGTACACCACCTTTCCGCCTGGCGTTACAAACTTCAAAGAATCGGAGATTTTGATACTGTCTTTTGATTTCATTTCGCCGTTGTGGTAGCGGTTGTAGATTTCTTTGTAATAATCCTCATTGCCGTTCTCATACGGTCGTTGAATACTTCTACCAGTTGGCGTGTAATAACGTGCAGTGGTAAGTCGTACTGCCGATCCGTCGCCTAGGTCCATTTCGCGCTGCACTAGCCCTTTTCCGAAGCTACGACGCCCTACAATGGTTCCTTTATCGTTATCCTGCAGTGCGCCAGCAATAATTTCGCTAGCCGACGCTGAACGCTCGTTGATCAACACATAAATTTGTCCTTTTTCAAAGATGCCATCATCGGTAGCAAAGGACTTTTGAATTTTTCCCTTTTTGTTTTTGGTGAAGAGAATCAGTTTGTCATCCTCCAAAAATTCATCTACCATTTCTTCCGCGATGCCTACATAACCGCCAGGGTTATTTCGTAGGTCTAAGGCCAATTGCGTAGCACCTTGAGCAATGAGGCTTTCCAAGGCATCCTTAAATTCTTGATATGTGCTTTCCGCAAAGCGATCTACTTTGATGTAGCCCAATTTTTCGGTCAACATATAACTCGCATCCACACTTTTGATGGGCACTTCAGATCGCTGAA